>DAOLHK010000007.1:0-34169 GCA_035329105.1 Candidatus Saccharimonadota bacterium
AGCTGTGCCCGCTGAGTATGAAGTTGCCTCCCATCTCAGGGTTGCCCCGCTCTGGAAAACGATGCCAAGTACCGTATTCTAGCTGTTCCTCGCCCCCTTCTAGTATATTGGTTTTGATTCCTACGTTCTTTATGAGTAGTTGGTTACTATCTCCTTCTAATTTTTGGTTGGAATTTTTTTGAATCATTGAAAATAGCTTGGGAGAAAATAACATAAACAGCAAGTATAAGCCTACAAAAATTGAACAAATAGATATTACGAGGATAACAGTTTTAGAAATAGATCTTTTTTGAGTCATTAATCTATTATAACAGAATATTTGCATATCTATCTGGCAGACCATTGAGTATCATTATTATGCTTAAGATTTTATGAACAAAAATCAAGATGAGGATTAGTTTGTTAGTTTAATACTAGAAATAATCTAGACGGTTTTTTTACGTCTTGCTATATAGAGTCCTGTGCCGCCTAGAGCTAGGAGTACTGCGGATACTAGAGCTATCCACTTGATATTTTGACCTGTACTAGCAAGTATGGCATCAGTAGGACTTGGGGCTACTGCGGGTACCAGTGTAGCCTCTACATCAGCAGCAAATTCACTAGAGTGGCCAAATCCATCGGTCGATGCATCTGTCATGATTGTGACGGCAGTAATCTGTTTGCTACCATCTACGCCTGCAGGAAGAGTAATAGTAGCTTGGCGCCCAGTCACATCACCACTTACGCTATCGCTACCAAGATAAGTCTGCCCTTGACCATATCCACTGGCATCGGCTGTATCATTGGCAAAGAACTCTACTCTATATCCAGTAGCTCCAGTTTCACTGTCGTTGATATCTAGATCATAAGTAATAGTTGCAGTTCCATTGGTGGAAGTCACCGCAGATATTTCTGGGAAATTTAGGTAATGATTGGTGCCAGTATTGGTACCATTGTAGTCTATATCGTTGACATCATTTGCGGTTACTCCGAGATTGATGAATGTTACAAAGTCGTTAGTCTGAACATTGTCTATGCCAAGTCCAGTCAAAGAATAGCCCGAATTGCTATGAATGCTGTTTCCCAATATCGATACATTAGTAGGTGTATAAGTAGCTAGTCCAATATTGACTATGCCTGCACCGTTTCCAGCTATCACATTGCCCTCTCCGCTAGCCGTTCCGCCGATCACTACATTGTCTACATCTGCAAATACCGACAATCCTACCGCTCCATTACCATAGCCAGCCTCTACTTGGCAATTGGTATTGGTACCGATGCAATTACCTTGGATAGTAATGTCACTTGTGCTACCGCCACCAAGTGGAGTATTACCTGACACAGATAATCCGCCTCCTTGAGCACCAGATATATAGTTTCTTGCAGCAGGAGTATTACCTCCTACTATAGTACCTGATCCATCTGTTACGGATAAATTAGCAAAATTCGGACTACTAGTACCATTACCCAATGTACCTGATGCATCAGCCTTGATACCTACATAGTTCCCCTGTACTGTCACACTATTTTGTACCGATATACCAATTTGCGCATTGTCTACAACTACATTTCTAGAGCCTTCCGTAGTGCCACCAATGATATTTCCTGATCCATTACCAGCATTTACATCGACTCCTGATTGATCATTACCTACACCGATAGTACCTGTATAGTCAGAGCCAATATAATTACCTAGTATTTGATTGTTGCTGACCCCAAGTAGGCTCACTTGAATAATGTGTATCCCATTCTGTGTATTGCCGCTAATAACATTTCGAGCTCCAGCAGAAGTACCGCCTACTATAGTGTCATCTGCATCATATAGACCAATACCATTTTGGTCATTACCAACGTCCGTAACACCATCCGATCCTAGACCTAGATAGTTGCCCTGTATCACATTGTTAGAGCCGGCTGGAGTGCCTCCTCCATCAGTTGATACTCCAGAATTGCTATTACCTGAGATGACATTGCGTGCACCATCAGTTGTTCCGCCAATAGTATTACTGGCAGACCCATCAGACAATTTAATTCCGTCAAAAGTATTGCCAAGGTCAGCTAAGCCCGAAGCACTGGTCCCTACATAGTTACCAGATATAGTGTTGGTACTAGAATCGGTCAGTAGTATACCACCACCATCGTTACCAGACACAACATTACGTAACCCATCAGAGGTACCACCGATCGTATTCTGACTAGCACTATCATGCAGAAATATACCGCTGCCAGTGTTGCCCAAATCTGCAGTACCATCTACATTTGTACCGATATAATTTCCTGCGATAGTATTTCCAGTGGATCCAGCATTACTTATATCCACTCCATCTACAGTATTACCAGAGATAATATTGCGCTCGCCAGCAGTATCTCCGCCCACAACATTAGAGATACTAGTGCCAGATATCTGTACTCCATCGTTTCCATTGGCTAGAGCAGCATTGGCGGTATAGGTAGTACCAATGTAGTTGCCTGAGATGATATTTGAGTTTGCACTTGCTAAATTTACTCCATTTGTATTGCCGGAGATAACATTGGTCGATGCACTAGTTGTGCCACCTACAGTATTTGACGAAGTAGATAGTTCCATTGATACTCCGTTGTTAGTGTTACCCAGGTCCCCAGTACCAGCAGCATTCAGCCCTATATAATTACCGGCTACAGTTGTAGTCGTACTACCCGCATCAGATATCACAACACCGTCATTATTATTACCAGATATGATATTGCGATCTGCAGCTGCATCTCAACCCACCACATTACCTGTAGAAGTACCGTTGATATAGACCCCATTGATGCCATTTCCTAGATTGGTAGTACCATCTGCACTGGTTCCGATATAATTTCCTGCGATAGTGATATTGCTACTAGATTGTATCTGTATACCAGCAAATTGGAATCGGTTGATCGCTAATCCTCTCACGCTACTCCCTTCACTACCTGCCAAAAAGAGTAGTCCGTCTACAGCTCCTGCTAGCTGGCCATCCAGCTCTACCTTAATAGTGCCGTTGAATGGTGAGGGAGAGGCTGCAGAATTGGCGGTGGCTCCACCGGGAGATCCAGTATAGCCATTGATCTCTACTGGATCATCAATACTTGGGAGTGCTGAAGTGGGTTGTATGGTATAGGTATTGTCAAATACTATGATGTCGGTGCCAGGGTTGGTATTGGCATCAATGATAGCCTGCCTTAGACTTCCTGCCCCAGAGTCATTATTGTTAGTGACAGTGTAGGTAGCAGCATGGGCGGCTCTAGGGTTGAATAGTAACACCCCAGAAGAGAATATATAGGAAAATATTATAATAGAGATAGACAGTATGCTAAACGCTTTTTTGATGTTTGGGTTTGATTTCATAATTATTTAACTTTACTGTAGCAAAGTAGTTACGATTAATGCAATATAATATATTAATTAATAGGTTTTGCTATAACTACTACTCTGCCATCGGCACTTCCGCCTTCAGTACAAGTATAAATAGTCAGTTTGGGCTCTATACTTGGCTTCTCTATCTCCGTCTGAGTAGGCTTGATCTGAAAAGTCTCTTCTACCTTGTATTTGTAGTCTTTGGAGTCCCAGCGCACTATTATCTCATCACCTACGCTAACATCCTTGAGGCTATAAAAATATGATTTTTCGGTCACTTGATCCGGAGTCAATCCCCATACGAAGCTATGTGCACTCAGTATCATGTTGCCACCTATATCGGGATTGCCCCGCTCTGGAAAGCGATGCCAAGCTCCATGCTCGAGTTGCTCTTCACCGCCCTCTTTGATAGCCACACTGATACCAGTAGAAGGTATCGATATGCGATTGCTGGTGTCTTCAATTTTAATCAATGTATTTCTCTTAAATATAGGATTCAACTTAGGAGACAGGTACAAGACCAACATATAAATTCCAAGCAATACTAATACTACAAATACAATGATTGCAATTGCCTTAGTTTTTGTAAGTTTCTTGGTCATACTCAACTTAGTATATATCGGAACATATCAGATCCAAGTATATTCTTAATGTATTATTTACGATCGATAGGAAAATAAGAAGATTTGTAAATCACCATATATAGCCCCACCCCACCAGTAGCTACTACCATAAAGGATATAAGTAGTAATAGTGATGAGTTGCGTCCGGTAGAAGCTAACTGAGCTTCTGGAGCCGGAGTAACACTACCAGCAGGTACTAGATTGCCTTCTACTAATGCACCAAACTCTGAAGTATGTCCAAATCCATCGGTAGAGTTGTCAGTCATGGTAGTAGTAGCAGATATAAACTTATTACCTTCTACTCCAGCCGGGAGAGTAAGAGTAACGCTTTGGCCTGTGACATCACCAGCTACGTTCTCATAGCCCAAGAAGGTCTGTCCTTCACCATAGCCAGAGGGATCAGCTGCATCATTGGCAAAGAATTCTACACGATAGCCTGTAGCTCCAGCTTCAGCATCATTGATATCTAGATCGTAGTTGATGGTTACTTGACCATTTGATGAAGTGATGGAGTTGATAACGGGGAAGTTGAGATAGTGATTGGTACCAGTATTGGTACCATTGTAGTCTATATCGTCAGCATCATTGAGGGTGACGCCGGCATTGATGAAGTTTACAAAGTCGTTGGTCTGAACATTATCTATACCAAGAGAACTAAGAACACCTCCACTATTACTAAATATTTT
Source organism: Candidatus Saccharimonadota bacterium (assembly GCA_035329105.1). Taxonomy (GTDB): domain Bacteria; phylum Patescibacteriota; class Saccharimonadia; order CAILAD01; family BJGX01; genus JAUPVL01. The sequence goes on from DAOLHK010000007.1 coordinate 4,650, forward strand.
ATTACCCAATATACTATTATTGATTGCTAAAAACGCTTGATATGAAAGGTTGGCTATACCTAATCCATTACCTGCTACAACATTTCCATCACCAACACCAGTACCACCTATCATATTATTTTCGGCATCGCCAAGTATCACTATTCCGGATGAGTTACCATACCCAGTTTCTACTTGTCCATCGATATTGGTTCCTACGTAGTTTCCCTGAACAGTATTATTGCTACTTGCTACACCAAACGCTCCAACTATATCGATCCCATCTCCTCTTCCCACTGTGGTATGACATGATATAACATTACGAGCTGCTGCAGTATTGCCTCCTATGATATTACTGATCCCCGTGATACCTATACCCTGCCCATCGCCATTGCCTATGCATTCACCATTGGCTCCTACACCCACGTAATTACCGCGTATTATCGCACCGTCTCCATTCACCCTAATACCATCGCCATTATTTGGAGTAGATGCATTACCGGATACAATATTTCCTTCACCTGGATTAATACCACCAATTACCAAATTGTTTGTGGCTGAGGTACCTATACCAGTATTTTGTGAATTTAGGCCAACTGTTCCAGCGAAATTAGTCCCTATATTGTTGCACTGCACTATGTGATCATTACTATTGAACAATGCAAGGCCTGCTGTTATTGCAAGTCCTCCTCTGTTAATTACAAGGCCCTTGATGGTACTTCCATCACTGCCAGCATCGAATTTCAATAATGAATCAGTACCATCATTGGTGCCATTTATCTCAATTAATAAATTGCGGTCGGTAAAGTTTGTCCCACAAGTCGCTCCTCCGGGTTGAGTTGTGCCATCAATAATTAGGGTGTCAGTGATAGTTGGCAAAGGTGTGGTTGGTGCAATAGATTGTTGTCCAGTACCTATAGCAAAATCGATGGTATCATCTACACCTACGCTAGTGTTGGCATCCAATATGGCCTGCCTAAGTGACCCAGCACCTGAGTCATTGGTATTGGTTACTGTAATAGTAGCTGCGTGGACTTTTGTGGGATAAAAAATCAATAAGACTAAAGCTAAGGCAATCATTAAGACAATAGAAAATACTAGTGCAGAGTATGAATGTTTTTTAAAGTTTAATATATACATAAGAGTTGTAATTTATATTAGCAATAATATCTTACTATGTCTAGATATGTCAAAATACCGATAAAAGTGGTAAAATGGCGAAGTTACATAATATAGTAAATATCATCTGTGCGCCCTTAGCTCAGCTGGATAGAGCGTCTGGCTTCGGACCAGAAGGTCGGGGGTTCGAATCCCTCAGGGCGTACCATGGGTCTGTAGCTCAATTGGCAGAGCAGTTGCCTCTTAAGCAATTGGTTGTGGGTTCGAGTCCCACCGGACCCACCAATAATGTACCTAGATTTTTATAATTATTAGGAAGATAATGTTATTGATAATATTTTCTTTCTAATCAAATTTGTAAACCGAAGCTTGAAAAGCTGTTTGCAAATTTGTAAGGAAGATAACTATCGAAGATTGAAATAAAATTTAATATAATTTTATGCAAATCGGAGATATTGTCTGACGCCGGGGTGTGGCGCAGTTGGCTAGCGCGCGTCGTTTGGGACGATGAGGTCGAAGGTTCGAGTCCTTTCACCCCGACCAATATAAAAAGCTCAACGATTTGTTGAGCTTTTTATATTCTTGAATATTTATTTTTTGGACTTAGAGCTTTTTACCACATGTACTTCAGTAGCTTTTCCAGCCTTTCCTAGCTTACTGACTACAACGAATCTGTATATAAGGGCACCGATAATACCCGCTAGAAGAATGATGAGTATCCAGAGCGTCTTATCGTTCTCAGATTCCCAGTTGTCTCGCTTGATACAGTCTATGAGCATTAGTATCCAATAGACCATAACAAAAGCTACGAAAACAAACCAGGCCAATACAAATATCATACTAAAGACAAATATCAATACACCCAAAACGCCTAGTGCTGCTTCAGAGCCATCGCTCTGAGCAAAAACAGCACTAGGTACAAAAATCGTAGATATACCGATGAATGTAGCTATAAAAGTCTTAAGATATCTTCTTGTCATACTACAAATCTGAGATGTTATTTCTTATCTACAGGCTGGGATGGTTGGGTTGGCTGCTCAGCAGCAGGTGTTGGTGAAGTTGTGCCTTTATCCAAAGCTCTTTTGACGGCAAAGTAGTAAACGATTGCAGCTATTCCTGAAAAACCTACTACAAATCCTACAATCAAGATGATAATCCACAGATTTTTCTGATTGTCATCTTTCCAGTTGGTTCGCTTGAATGCATCGACAAGCATGAATATCCAAAATATGAATAACGCCAACCCCACAACGATGGCAATCAAGAAGAATATAAGGAAGACTCCTCCGAAGGCTGCAGCTGCAGCTGTATCACCAGAGCTGGTAGTCGTAGTGTAGTCGTAGTCGTACTCAGCAGCACGTGCTGCCAAAGGTGCTAGAGACATTGCAGCTCCAGAAACTACTGCGAGTTTAGTTGATAATGATCTTTTCATTTATAAGTTCTCCTTTTGTAGAATTTTATTTATTACTTACCTATTATTAAACACGCTTTTGTAGATTTCTGCAATTGTTAAGCAATATTTGTTATACTATCAATAAGACACGTGATGAATGCAAGAATAATCTCAACAATATCAGTAGTGCTAGTAGTAATACTAGTAGGGGTCGGTATAGCGATAAATGAGATTTATTTATCGGATAAACCGAATGACTCTAACAATAGCACTCAGACTCAGCAGACCAATTCCAATACCGAATCCAGCAGTACTTCTTCTACGGACAAATCGATCTCCTCCAGTGAGCTCGCTAGTGCAAATGGCAAAGACGGAAATCCTTGCTATGTAGTAGTGGATGATGTGGTCTATAGCATATCTGGATTTGCATTGTGGGTAGATGGACTTCACTCGCCTTCGGGTGGAAAGGCCCGTTGTGGTAAAGACTTGAGCTCTGTTATCGGTCAATCTCCGCATGGCAAATCTAAATTGAACTTACTACAACAAGTAGGAGCATATCAGCAATGAAACTAAATAATTATCAAAAAATACTAATTACTTGGGGCATTTTGCTTGCAATAGGATATGTATTGAGCTGGAGCTTGTTGTCAAATCAAATGTCGTTATTGATACTTTGGACATTGATTGGAAGCGTGGGCCTGGGTACACAAGTTTGGCTCGGCTTTGCAACAGACTTCAAGACAATACTGATACAACTTAGCTGGGTAGCCGTAGTAGTATTTGGAATAATATTAACCTACTTAGAACTAAGATATGGTATTAAGCTAGGATTACACGGAATGGTATCTGGTTGGTTTTTTATGTGTAGCACTGCTATGTTTTTTACTGCAGTTTTGTACCGATTCAATATCAGCTACATATTGCTAGGAGTTTTGTATGCTATAGCTGGACTCATTATCGCTTTTGGTGGATTTAACCTGCAAATAGAACTGTATATCTCAGCAGTAGCATTTCTGGCACTTTGTATTTTAGACTCAGCACTTGATAAAACCAAGCTACGATCTAATCTAATCGAAGCTGATAAGCTTGAAAATAAGGCAGAAATAACCTAAAATATTGTAGTTATAGACTACTTATGAGTAGTTCAATGTACCTATAAAAACATGCGGGTATCGTATAATGATTATTACTCCTGCCTTCCAAGCAGGTGATGCGGGTTTAATTCCCGCTACCCGCTCCAAAATAAAAAGCTCTCTTTAATAGAGAGCTTTTTATTTTGGGGTGAGTGATGGGTCTTGAACCCACGACCTTCTGGACCACAACCAGACGCTCTAACCAACTGAGCTACACCCACCATGGTACCCCCGGCAGGATTCGAACCTACGACCCTCGGTTTAGAAAACCGATGCTCTATCCAGCTGAGCTACGGGGGCTCATAGTATACTATTGTATCAGTAAAATACACTACTGAATACAGTTTCTTATCTGTTAGATAAACAAAATAGTGATTGGATAAGTCTTGATATTATAAACTATTATATGTACTATTGCAATAATAGACTAGAACTCGTTGACAGTTTTTTCATTGTTGATTAGCCATTTGCCATTTTGGCTAATTACACTGTATTCAAATCCTTGAGTATATTGATTGGGGTTATCGGTGTATTTATTGAGCACATTGACCTGAGCCTTGTAAGTACCATCTGGTTGCTTGGTAACATTTATAATCCTAAAACTGCTTGGATATTGGTACTGGCGTTGCTCTGGAGTGAGCTGATTGAAGTTGTATTCTCCTTGAAAGCCAGTAGTCATGACTGGTCTCATTTGGTTGGCATTTCCAGCAATATAGCCTTGTTGAAATACGGTGATATTATTGGTGACTGTAGTCTTGTCGGCGGCATCTTTAGCCGTTGCTTCTGCTGCTGCATTTTGAGCTTCCTGCGCCTTGAGCTCTGCTTCTTCTAACTTGTCGGCTTGGGCGGATATAGTTTTTTCAATGTCAAATATTGATGAAGGCATTTTATCGCTTATAAAATGAGCATTGTCTTGAAATTTATTAGTAGCATTTTCTGCAACCTCAGCCAATTCTTCTAGCTTTGAGCTATCCGCTGTAGTGAGCTCAGCAACATTCTTACTCTGGGATGATGCCTCAGATATATAATCACTCATTGTACTGAGTGCTGACTTATAATTATTCAAATCATCTTTATCAGTTGCAGATGGTTTTATTTGGTCGGCTTTATATTTAACTTCATCGATCAGATTCTTGTAGTCACTCAGCTTCTTTATATAGTTGTCATAGCTTGCTTGGTCTTTTGTAGCACCTGCGGAAAGATCATCTACCCCTTTGGCACCTTCTACTGCTAAATGCCATCCACTTTTTATGGACTGCTGATTCTGACTGGTATTTCGAGAAGATACTATCCATAGTCCAAGAGTAATCAAAAGTAATATACCAGAGACTGTAAGAATCCAGAAAAATGGTTTTTTGTAAAAAGGCTGACTTTTCTTCAGGTTCTTTTCAGAATTGATTAATAGTTTGCCACTACTTGGATCTTTTATTAGTTCATATGAGAATTGCGTGGGTTTTTGACTGCCTGATTTTTGATTCTCAAACATTATCTCAACTACCACAGTAATACTGCCACCCTCCTTGCTTGTTCTTACCATTCTAAATGATACGGGCATTCTTTTTTGAGGGTGCTCGGATTTTATGGACTCGAAGTCGTAATTGCCCTGAAAGCTATCGGTCATATATGAACGCATCTTGTCAGCTTCTCTATCTATATAAGCATCGATAAAATGAGCAACTTCTTTTTCGGCACTACTAAGCTGAGGGGTCTGTGATTGAGTTGTGGTTTCTTTTTCCATAATACTTAAGTCTATTTATATCATTTTAGCATAAGTTGGGCGAGACTTAAAAATATGAAGAATCCACCTACATCAGTACATGTCGTAATAAATATTGTAGCTGAGGTTGCTGGATCCTTGCCGAGTGACTTCATAATGAGCGGTATTACTGCTCCAGCGACAGACGCTATGATGAGATTGCCTATCATCGAAAGAGCCAATACTAAGCCGAGCATCGGATCTTTGTTGACAAGTATTGCCACCAAAGCGACGATAACACCATTGATAAGACCATTGACTACTCCAGCACCAAATTCCCTCAATGCGAACTTGAGGCTGTGGCGAAGATCTATCTCCTTCATCACCAGTCCGCGTACCGCAACTGCAAGAGTCTGAGTAGCAGCATTACCGCCCATACCAGCAACAATTGGCATATAGACAGCAAGGAGAGTGAATTTGGCGATTGTGCCTTCGTACAAACCTACTACTGATGCAGCCAAAAATGCAGTGCCTAAGTTGATCATCAACCATAGATATCGATTTTTGACTTTCTGCCCTACACTATCAAGCGCATCTTCTTCTCTATTTACGCCAGCAAATCCATATAAGTCATTAGCTGTACGCTTATCAATAAGCCCCAGCAAATCATCTGAATGTATCACTCCCAATATAGTTTCGTCATCATTTAGTACCACAACTTTGTTATGAGGATGTCGAATGAATGAATTGACGACCTTGCGTTCATCATTGTCAAATCTTATTGAAGGAACTCTTTTGATATACTTATCAATTTTTTCGTTGCCTTTATGAAGCGCCAGTTCGTGTCCTTGCAATTCACCTATCAATTTGCCCGAATCCACCACTAGAATCGCAGGGAATTTACCTGTCCTTTTCTCGTGCTCAAGGATATTCTCAGATACATCTTGAAAGCTTGATTTGGGCTCGATCACTACATAGTCAAGATTCATCAGTCCAGCTGCAGTTCGAGGATTGAAGCTCAGTAGTGTCTCTACTTTTTCACGAACATCATCATTAAGCTTGGCAGTTATACGATTGGCTCTATGGGGCTTGAGTTCTTGTATGATGTCTGTGGCTTTGTCTGGATCTAAATGATTTAGTAGATTAATAAGCTCATCATTGTCTAAGTCTTCCAATATACTACCCCTGATGCGCTTAGATAATTTTAGTAGTACAAAGCCTTGCTGACTGATATCTATGTCTCTAAAAATAGTAAGGCGTACCTTTGGTAGTTTGGTAAGTTGTTCCAATACTTTTTCGTCAGCTACATACGAATTAGACATTAACGCACCATTTTTTTAAATCTAGAGCCCGCTCGAAACTTGGGTAGCATTATTTTTGGAATATCGATTTTTTCTCCAGTCATTGGATTGATGCCGTTCCTCGCAGCTCTCTTACCCAGATAAAATGTGCCGAATCCTGTGATGTTGACCTTCTGACCATGCTTGACTTCGCTCATCACTATCATACTCAACTTACCCAGGAGTTTCTCGGCTTGTCGCTTGGTGATATTGGCGCTATCAGCTAATTCTTCTATAAGTTCTCGATGTGTCATACTTGCCTCTAATTATAATACCAATTTATTTTTAACAAAATGTTTGCAATCAGTCATTAGTAATAACCTTATTAAATCTGTATTCCCATCCTGGTTGCCATTTAAATGGAGTGGTTGTTAGTTCTTTGTAGCTTTTGCCATTTAGGTAATGTTCTATCCCAAATTGTGTAGCTCGATGACCAATCACCATGACCTTTTTTCCATCAAAATCTTTTAATAAGTCTTGTAAGAAGCTTTTCATGCGTTCGCCAGTCTGTTCATAGCTCTCTCCATTTGGAAAAGGAATCGAAATATGCTCTACTTTAATTTTATCAACTTTTTCACTCGGTTGTTGAGTAAAATCACCATAGTCACATTCACGTAAACGTTTATCTTGTATTATCGGCCAATCCTTATATACAAAACCTATTTCTGCAGACATATAAGCTCTTTGTAAGTCTGACGTAAAGATTGCATCAAAATGATCTTCTTTATAACGATCACCCATTTCCCCAGATTGCTTCATACCAAGTGGAGATAACCCGATATCATTCCAGCCAGAAGACTTATGAGACTCATTATCAAATGTCGTACCGTGTGCTTCAAAGATTAGAGTTACCATCGTTTTACTTTGCAAACTCCACAGCGCGGGTTTCGCGGATTACATTGACCTTGATAGTACCCGGATACTTAAGAGTAGCTTCTATCTTGGTTGCAACATCTCGAGCAAGCTTGATGGCAGTCAGATCATCGATATTCTCAGGGTTTACAAATACCCGTATCTCACGACCGGCACTCATAGCGTAGACTTTTTCTACACCGGGGAATGACTTGGTAACGTTTTCTAGATCAGTCATGCGTTTTCCAAAGTTTTCGGCACTATCGCCTCTAGCTCCAGGTCTACCGGCACTTAGAGCATCTACTGCACGTACTATGAGAGCTTCGGCAGTAGTGGCTTCGATGTCATCATGATGTGCTTCAGCAGCATGTGCGGTAGCTTCATCGAAGCCTTCTTTTCGCATAATGTCACCTGTAATATGGTGGTGTTTTCCTTCAGTGTCATGACTAACTGCCTTACCAAGATCGTGCAGATAAGCCGCTGTGCGAGTAACTTTCACATCAGCACCAATTTGCTCAGCTATCATAGCTGCGAGGTGGGCCATTTCTACTGAGTGATGTAATACATTTTGCGAAAATGAAGTCCTAAACTTCAGCTGACCCATGAGTTTGTTGATTTCTGGTGGCAAACCAAATACCTTGGCTTCACGAGCTGCATCTTCACCGGCTTTTTTTATCTGTTGATCTATTTCTTTTTGAGCCTTAGATACAATCTCTTCGATTCTACCTGGATGTATGCGGCCGTCTTTTACTAGTTGCTCCATTGCAACACGAGCCACTTGTCGACGCACTGGGTCAAATCCAGACAAAGTTATCACACCAGGACTTTCATCGATAAGTACATCGACCCCTGTAAGTCTTTCGAAGGCCTGTATATTGCGGCCTTCCTTTCCAATAATCTTGCCTTTGGCTTCATCGTTTGGAATAGCAACAGTTGTAATTGTTCGCTCAGTAGCTTGGCTAGTAGCCATACGCTCCATAGCTTCGGCCATGATCTCTTTGGAATCCTCGTCGGCATTTTCTTTGGCATCACGTTTGAGCTTTTCTACATATTCTACTAGATCAGCTTTGATTTCTTTTTCGGTCATAGCCATCAGCTTATCGATAGCTTCTTGCTTTTTGAGCTTTGCAATCTTCTCTAGATTTTTTTCCTGTCTAGTTCGAATATCTCGAAGCTCTTGTTTGATAGCTTCTATTTCTTTTTCATCATTTTGCAACGCTTCGGCTCGTCGCTCGACTGTTTCGAGCTTACTATCTAGCAACTTCTCTCTTTCCAGAGATCTTTTTTCTTGACCGTCTAATCTCTCGCGTCTTTTCTTGTCTTCATCTTTTGCTTCATTTAGTATCTTCAGTGCTTCTTCTTTGGCCTGCAGGATTTGTTCTTTTGATTTTACTTTGGCTTCTTCTAGTATCTTGTCAGAGGCAGCTTTGTTGTCTTTGTTTTTTTGTTTGCTAATAATAACACTACCACCATACCCTAGTGCTCCGGCACCTAGTATGGCTACAATAATAAATATGGTTGGCATGATTCACTCTCCCGATTCTCAGCTGATATTAAGCAATCCTGTGCTGAGTGATTAAATATTAAAAATTTTTGTTCGTTTTTGCTAAAAAGTATTACAGGAATTAAAAGTATTTCAGACTAATTTCATTATTGTCTTTTATACAGCAATAATCAAGCTTTTGGCTTTGTGATATTTGGCTCTGAAGAGTATTTGGGAGTCACATATTTACCGGGTTTTGCTTTATCAAGTTTAATCACTCCATCTACCAACCAATCTTCGCCAATCGAATCTACAATAGGTATATCAAGAGAGTAAGCCAAAGTATTCGCAACTGTTGTACCGATACGCAATCCAGTAAATGATCCTTCGCCCGTAAAGATTACTATTCCATCTATATCTTGCAGATGATATTTATTAGTTATGACAATCTTTTGAATTGCTGGTAACAATTCATCAGCCAGCTTTCTATTTGCTTCCCACTTATGACTATCTATTTGTTCTGAACTGTCACCTATTAGGTAAAGTTCTGCAAGTGGCTTGTCTGTTCGTATAGCTAGTATCATCTCAATACCTCCAATAATTTATGGCTTTTCGGACCAGTCGCACTTAACTTGATTATTCTCGTATCTTCATCTTTGTATTTAAATCCTATGACCAGTCTGTCTTTAGCCATATGCGCCTGGAAATGACCTGCCCATTCCACTACTACAACTGCTTTTGGATTTTCCACACACTCTAAAAGTTCATTTTGGACTATCTCGTCATTGTCTAGTCTATATAGATCAAAGTGCTCCAATATTCCACCTGGGTATTTGTAGCTTCTATGAATATTAAAAGTCGGGCTTGTGATAGTTTGTTCTACCCCAAGCGATTTACCTAATGACTTGGTAAAGGCAGTTTTTCCACCACCCAAATCACCTACCAGCTCTATTAGCTGAGGTGTGTCTATAGACTTTGCAAGCTTAGCTGCTAGAGCCGAACTTTTTCTTAAGTCGCAAGTAAGTGTTAGTGATTTCTGGTCGGTATTCATATATTCCATATCCTATGGTAGCTGTTCCGAGCACAATCATCAACCATGGCCAAATATTAGCAAATTTTGATTCTAAATCTGGGGTATTTTCATTCTCACCACCAGAACTACTCGCCAGTGCTTTGTTGGATTTCAGTTTTGTTGCCTTTGGTTTCTTTGCAGCAGCTTTCTTTGCTGCAGCTACTTTTTTTGCAGTAGTTTTTTTTCCATTGATTGATTTGGATGCAATTGCTTTTGGAGTAATTGTCTCCACGTATATTGTAGAGTTTGCAGCTCCTGGTGTAGCTGAGTTATTCCAGGCCCATTCTCCATTGACCAATCCCCAGCTCAATCCTTCCTTGGCATCACCATAGTCCTGGGTCTGATCTTTGAGAACAGAATTTGGACTGTATAGCTTCACTATATCGCCTGTATTATTGAGTGATATATTTGTCTCACTACTAAAGAGACTCAAAAATCCTTTTGCCTCAATTGATGAATTTTTGATAATAAAAGTTTTTCCAGAGCTGTCTTTTAATAGCCACCCACTTAGATCAACAGGAAAATCATTGGGGTTATACAATTCAATATATTCGTCTGTACTTTCTGACTGTTCGGAGTTGGGATTGGGGTATATTTCGTTGATTTGTATATTCGGGTAGTCTAATATCTCTAGTTGTTCTTCAATTTCTTGAATTGGTATGGATCCTGGGCTTATAAGTGGTGTAATATAAAAATCCGACAAATTATCATTTGTGTTAATCATGGTGCGAGAGTATTCATCGTATTGCCGGTAAATACTCTCGCCAGCCTGAGCTGCAGCAGCAGGCTTGCCATTTGATAAATTGGCATTACCGTAGCCGACCCTGTCTAATACATTACCCTTATCATCACGCAACTCAACTACCCCACCGGTTTGTGCCATGCCAGATATAAGTAAAGTGTTATTTATAGAATTTGTGCTAACCAAATAAAAACTATGCGGCTGAATATCTGCGGTGGCTGTGAAACTAGCTTTCTTTGAATAAGTAGATCCTAAGGCTGAACGATAGTATATAGACCAATTTGAGATATTTATCGGATAATCTGAGTTATTGTATAATTCTGCAAACTCTTCTGTTGCTGAAGTAGCGCTTCCCATACTCAATTCAGAAATAACAACATCTGTATTTGAAGCTTTTGCCTGCATTGGCAAAAACAAACTACAATAAGATATTATTAAACCGAATATTATAAGTCGAATCTTCATCTCACCCCCTTATTTGAAATATTATTTGAAATTATATATTGATGATTTGCCGAAAGTAAAGCGTAACTTAAATCACAGATTTATTTGGACTTGACCACAGAAGCACAACAGGATTACAATAAACTAATCATAGAGATGGAAAGAGCAATGAAAATATATAATAGATCAAAATCACAAAAAGGCTTTACTTTGCTAGAAATGCTCATTGTGATAGTCATAGTATTTGTATTGGCAATAATAATAGTCCCAAATCTTCTGTCTGGACCTGCTAGAGCACGTGATAGTCAACGCAAAGCTGACATGAGGACCATCAAGACTGCCTTAGAGACTTATTACAATGATAATAATTTCTACCCTACAAGTCTCAATATACTTACAGAAGGAACTACTCCCTATATCAAGACATTGCCTGTTGACCCGAAAACAAAAGAAGCATATGTATACACAACTACCGGAAACCCACCTAGTAATTATTTGATAAAAGTCACCTTAGAAAATGATAGCGACAAAGACGTCAAGTCTGGTACCTCTAATATTTATGAGATCAACAGCTCAAATTGACCCTTTATTATAATCAGTACAAATGAAAACCAAAGTAGATTTATTACGAAATCGTAAGACTGAGTCCATTGTTGGAATAGATGTAGGAACTAACAGCATCAAAGCAGTTGAACTGTCTCATGGTGGCAAAAGCACAAGATTGGTTGCCTATGCGGATCTTGATAATAATATTTCAACCAACATAACCCCCCAATCTTTATGCAGTAATATTTTAAAACTATTAGAGACTCCAATCCTTGGGGATTTCAAAGCAAATAAAATCAACCTAAGTCTCCCAAGACATATAGGTCACAATCATTTTGCAAGCCTAGAGATAGAAAATAATAATGATATCGATAAAGCTATGCAAAGATTTGTGGCTTCCAAGCTAAATCTCAATCCTAAGGATTACTACCTCGACTACCACCCAATTGGGATAAGACCAAATGCACCGAATTCAACCCGTCTATATATGGTAGAAATAATTGATCTTAATTTTTATAACAATTTTAAAAAATATATAGAACTAGGAAGATTCAAGTTATCTTCACTGAACTCTTCTACTGCTAGACAATTATCTAATATCCGCAATCACAACAGTGAAGCTAGCATGTTGATAGATATTGGCCAAAATATTACCAGAGCATATTTTTGTAACGGCAATAGTTGTATTGATAGAATAATTGATCTTGGTGGATCAAATGTTACAAATAAAATTTCTAGGGTGCTAAAAATATCTAGTCACAAAGCAATGGATCTACAGAAAAAGGTAGGGATTAGCGGTAGTGAATTGGCAAATAAGATAAATTTAATCTCGTCCGACGAGTTAAGCTTGCTGGCTAGAAATATCCGACAATTTGCCGAAGATAGTGCTGATATATTTGATATACATAATCTCTCCGATATTAATATCTTCATCACCGGCAGTATCGTGAGCATGCAAGGATTCTTAGAAAGCCTCAGAAATCAGTCAAGTTTAAATGTCAATATCTTAAATCCTTGGGCAAAAACTAGCTTATACCCTCTCAAGCCTATTCCGAAGTCTCGACTGCCCAAATTTTCTGGGGCAATTGCTCTGGCGTACAGATGATTATAGAGTATTTTCCTGGTCTGATTCGTAATATTTCTTACGCGTTTCTAATATATAATGCTCTAATTCAAAAGGATCATAGATATAATCCATAATAAAATTCTTTCTCTCTCCAGCTGTCTGGATAGTAAGAGTACCATACTGAAAAATTGTTTGGCTGGGACCCAAAATCTTGGCAGAGATATCTTGTATCTCTTCCAGACGAAGTGCAGACACACGTCTATTGAACAGCCCTGTCTGATCAATGTCTACAATATGCTCATTTGTGATTACAAGCTTGTTTCTGCGCCATATCCAGAGAATTGAAAAGAATAAAAAAACCAATAGTATCATAAACAAGAAACCACCGAGATTTATAAGTGTCAATGTAAGTGCATCTGAAATACTTGCTTGGTACACACTTAAGTAATAAGAGCCAACAATTCCTGCAATAGCCAAAATAAATATAGCTGCTAAAAATGGAATGATAGACATAATGTGCTTAGATACCACTCTTTGGGTTATCTCTTCTCTAGGTTGTCCTGGATAGTATCTACTTTGCCTGAACATAGTCCGTAAGCCCTCTCTCAGGGGTTTAGTGCGATGATGGTTATCGTGGTGATTGTGATGGTTTTGAGTATCCATAATTTTGGTTATTCTATCATATTAGGTGTAATTATAAAAGTTTATTTTGTTTACCACTGACATTCTTGCTTTTCTTAAGATGATCAAAAGCAGTATCAGTAGCTACACGACCTCTGTGAGATCTTTGAAGCATGCCAATCTGGATGAGATATGGCTCGTAGACATCTTCGATTGTTTGACGCTCTTCCCCCGTGGCTGCCGCTATGGCTGCTACACCTACTGGACCGCCATTGTATTGATCTACTATAATACTTAATACTTTTCTGTCTGCACTTTCTAATCCGTGTTCATCAATATCAAGAAGCTGGAGGGTATTGCTGAGTGCATCACTATCTATAGTGCCGGTTCCGTGTACTTGAGCGTAGTCACGAACTCTGCGAATAAGTCTATTGGCTATACGAGGAGTCAGCCTAGCTCGACGTGACATTTGCTCCATGGCATTCTGGTCAATTGATATCTCAAGAATCTTAGCAGAACGCTCAATAATTTTTTCAATTTGTTCTGGAGTATAATATTCAAGACGATTTACTATCCCAAATCTATCTCGCATAGGCCCTGATAATGCACCGAATCTTGTGGTAGCTCCTACCAGTGTAAATTTCGGCAAGTCTAGACGTAGACTTTGAGCCGATGGTCCTTTGCCAAGCATTATGTCTATCACATAGTCTTCCATTGCTGGGTAAAGAATCTCTTCAATTGCTCTTGGCAGGCGATGAATCTCATCGATGAATAATATATCACCTTCTTCAAGGTTGGTCAGTAGTGCAGCCAAGTCAGCTGCACGCTCTATAGCTGGTCCACTAGTCACTTTTACCTGACGACCCATCTCATTGGCTATTACATAAGCTAAGGTAGTTTTACCAAGTCCAGGTGGTCCGTAGAGTAATACATGATCGATAGTCTCACCTCTTTGTTTGGCAGCGGTTATTGCGAGGTTCAACCCCTTTTTTATTTGTTCTTGACCGATGTATTCTGCAAAGTCTTTTGGTCTCAAATTATCTTCAAACTTGTGCTCATCTGGAGCATCAATCGAATCTTCATTCTCTATAGTATTATATTCATTGCGCTCAATCATTTGTTGCCTCCCTTGAGCGCTTGCTTCACCCTTTCTTGAGTATTTAATTCGCTTGAAATACCACTTAGAGCATCCTTGGCATCACTTGCCCTATAGCCAAGACTAATAAGAGCTTTATAAGCCGCATCGCTTGTATCAAACTCTGATTTTTCTTCAATATTTACTAGCTTACCCTTTAGATCCAAGATTATTCTTTGGGCAGTTTTTTTGCCGATACCGCTGACACTAGAGAACAAACCGATATTATCTCTGAGTATAGCCTGAGCGACTTCGTCGGTTGGATGAGCAGAAAGTATCGACATCGCAGCCTTTGGACCGACGCCGCTAACTGATGTCAGTTGATAATATAGAGTTCTTGTATCGAGATCGGGGAAACCATACAAGGTATGCTCGTCTTCCTTGATGTTTTCTGCGATATATAGAGTAAGGGTTGAGTTCAGTGAAATATCATCCCTATGAGTATCCGTCAATAATACTTCATAACCTATTCCGGATACATCAACTATGACACCCCCAGATAAAATATCTGTTATTGTTCCGTTTATTTTCGCAATCATTATTATATTATAGCAAACGATTGAGTTGCTCAGCCACCATTGCAGTATTGTTGACAAGCATTCCATGACCTCCTGCGATATAGGTTATCTTTATATTCTTGCTATAGTCGGCAAATCCCTCTATGATATCTTGTTCTATCAAATTGTCCTTCTTGTCATAAAAAATATAAAGAGGAATTCTTGATAATTTAGAAATATCTTGTCCCGATTGGTTGATTACTACATTTTGCATTGAGTATGAATATGACTCCCATGAATGCTCACAAACAGTCTTGGCTACGTCTTTTGGTATGTGACGCATAAATACTGGATTTAGTTTCTTGGCGATACGTTGTCTTGCACAAATATTTTTACATACAAATTTGGCAACTGGTCCGAACATTAGTATATTGGGTGCGCGCGTTTCATCGATTTTTTTTCTAGCAATCGAAGGACTGGAATAGAGCGTCGGGGAAACCAATACGATTGATCGTATGTTCTCAGGACATTTCTTTGCATATTCTAAAGCTAAGATTGCACCCATTGAGACACCAAGGATGTCAAATGGTTTTTTGATTTTTAAGTTTTGTAGAGTATTCCTGATAGCTCTTGTATGATCCTCAATAGTATATTTGATGTGACTCGGCTTCGGCGAGTCCCCAAAACCCAGCAAGTCTATACTTATAATTGTACGGTTATCTATGTATTTAGTGATTCGATCGAAATACTGACTAGTGCCAGCTAGACCGTGCAACATCACCACCACTGGACCCTTGCCTACAACTTTATAATTTAGAGAGTAGTTATCTTTCATATCAATTTTGTATTGCTAGCACATATAGCTATAGCAAGTGCATCAGCCGCATCGTCTGGTTTTGGAATTTTGTCCAAGTTTAATATTTTTTTTACCATTTCCTGCACCTGTTTCTTAGTTGCTTGACCATAGCCCGTGACTGATTGTTTGACTTGCAGAGGTGTGAATTCTACAAGTTTCAAATCGGATTTTTGAGCTGCAAGCAATACTACTCCTCGAGCTTGTCCGACAGTGATAGCTGTTGTGACGTTGCGTGCAAAGAATAGCTGCTCTACAGCTATAACGTCTGGTTTGTGATGGTCTATTATCTCTTTGATATCTTCATAGATAATAAGCAGTCTATTGCTCATAGGTAGCTCTTTGGGCGTAGAGAATACTCCATAATCTATCGATATAAGCTTACCTTTTTTTTTCTCTATCACTCCAAACCCCGTAGTTGCAGTGCCTGGATCAATGCCAAGAATTTTCATGAGTTAGCTAAGTTGGCTCATTATCTCATCGCTTATATCGTAGTTAGCCGTCACAGAGACTACGTCATCGATATCATCTAGTGCATCTATGAGTTTTATAAGTGTTTGAGCTTTCTTTACATCGTCAACTGAGATAGTTTGACTTGGACTCATCTCTACATCAGCAGATTCTACATCTTCACCCAACTTCTCTCGTATCTGCTCGAGCTCGTTTGGTTTGGTATAGACTATTACTTGATCACCACTATCATCGATATCAGCTGCTCCAGCATCTATTGCTTTGAGTGTAACTTCGTCTTTGTCTATGCCTGGTTTGCAAACTATTATGCCCTTTTGTTCAAACAAATAAGCTACTGAGCCTGTCGCACCCAAGTTGCCACCGAACTTTGTAAAAGTAGATTTTATCTCAGGTCCAGTTCGATTACGATTGTCTGTAAGTGCTCGGGCCATTATGGCTACTCCTGCTGGACCGTAGCCTTCATAGTTGAGCTCTTCTAGGGCTGCGCTTTCACCAGTCCCTGCTCCGCGAGCAATAGAGCGCTCGATATTTGCTGCTGGCATATTTGCAGCTTTTGCTTTTTGCACTGCCAATCTCAACTTGAAATTCATACTAGGATCAGCGCCATCTCGAGCTGCAATAGCTATCTCGTGACCAAGCTTTGTAAATATTTTACCGCGCTTGGCATCAGCAGCACCTTTTTTGTGTTTGATGGAATGCCATTTGCTATGTCCCGACACCTAATTCTCCTTTCCTAGTCACATTATCTAAAGTATTATTTTCTCGATTAATTTTATCATGATTTGTAGCTATAAACGAATATTCGGACTTTGAGCGAACTATAAGAGCAAATATACAAACACATGTGTAATAAACTATTACTGTAGTTAGCTTAACGTTGTTGAATTTATATACAGATATTTGCCAATTGGAGAGATAGGCCAAAAAATCAAACAGCATAGTAAATACACTATGAATAAATCTTCCGAAGTATATAAAAGCAAACTGAGGCAATACAACCCCCACAAAAGCAGCCAATATACCCAGAAGCATTAAAGTTGGTACAAGTGGAATCACTACTAGATTACTTAGTGGAGCCAAAAGACTTATTTGACCAAACTTATAGATGACAAGTCCAGCAGTAGCTATTTGTGCTGATAGTGTCACGGCGAGTATATCGTTGAGCAACCTTGGCTTGGATGGAAGAATTCTTGAAATTCTTGGCGCAAGAATGGTAATACCAAACAGAGACAAAAATGATAGTTGCCAGCCCATGTCGCTCAACAAACTCTGTGGCTGCAAAGCAATCATTGCAACTGCAGTTATTGATAAGCAAACTACCAGATTCAATCTTCTACCATAGAAAATAGCAATTAAAAATATCGAACTCATAATGCCGGCACGAAGTATTGAAGCACTTGCACCAGAAATTATTACAAACCCAAGTATGATCCAAAGAGATGCTACCAATCCTCCCCAGCGCCAATTCTTAGAAAGTCTTCGATTCAAAAATCCTATGAGTATTGTCAAATTGTAGCCAGACACAGCAACTATATGACTCAACCCAAGTGCCAATAAAATATCAGTATAGGATTTTGGCAAGGCACTTCTAGAACCTATTAATATTCCTGACATAAAAGCTACAGAATCGTCTGGCAAGGTGTTGTGTAACCCTTGTATAAATATTTGTTTAATTTGGACATTCAATGGCTGAGAGCTATTTAAAATATCAACTTGTGCAAAACTAATATAAGTATCGGCTTTACCTTGTCCGTTTTTGATTTTTCCAGTTGCTTTTACTACCTGGCCTTCACTCACATTACCAATCATAGTTTTTATTCTTACCAAACCGTCGACTCTTGTATTATCTACTCTTGCGTCACTCAGATAAAAAACGTAATTGCGATACTCATCCCATCTTGGCTCGCCACTCACTCTTCCGACCACACTTATTTTTTGACCATCAAACTTTTGAGCACTAGGTAATACATTATCTATGTAGAGTTCGTATCTTGCCATGCCTAATAGCAATCCAATAATGGCGAGCAATATATATCCGAGCTTACCCTTCACTATCAATAGACTGGTAATAGATGCTGATAAAAGTGCAATAAAAATTACATAATCAATACGCACCACATAATTAGCTGCAAATATTATACCAAGCAGAAATCCTACTGAAACCAATATAATCTGCCATTTTCTCTTCATTTTTACAGCTTATATATTTACAAACTGTTTGAGCAAGCATGTAGCAGTTTAAAATTACAGAGTAATCATTACCATGAACAAAGCCCCGTCAAACGGGGCACTGTTCATGGTGGGTCCGGTGAGACTCGAACTCACGACACCCTGCTTAAAAGGCAGGTGCTCTAACCAACTGAGCTACGGACCCGTATGAATATCTATATATTTAACCTTAATTAAGACAATAAATCAATCCTTTGGTCTAGGCTCCAATCCTATCTTTGCGTCTTTTACCCTTGGCTTTTTGTACTACATAATCAATTATTTCGCCGGCGATATCTTCACCAGTTTGTTTCTCAATTCCTCCAAGTCCAGGACTAGAGTTGACTTCTAAGACAAGTGGTCCGCGCTTAGAGCGTATGATATCTACACCAGCTATAGGTAGACCAAGTGTATTTGCAGCTTTTAGAGCTATATTAGTCTCTTTCTTATTTAGCTCTACTGGCAAGGATTGTCCCCCCCGATGCAGATTACTCCTAAAGTCTTCATCGTTTTTTCTCATAAATGCTCCAGCTACTCTATCTCCTACTACTATCACCCGTATATCAGCACCATTAGCTTCTTCAATAAATTCTTGCACCAAGAGGCTTGCACCGAGTCCATAGAATGCTTGTATAACAGACTTAGCTGCCTTGCGAGTCTCTGCCAATACTACACCAATACCATGAGTGCCTTCTAGTAACTTAATAACTACAGGCGAGCCACCAACAACATCAATTAGGCTATCTGGTTCTTGACTCTGGCGAGCAAAAACAGTGCGAGGAATCCCTACTCCCGACCTTGCCAATAGTTGCAATGCTCGGAATTTGTCTCGAGATCTGACTAGCGCCAATGATGATACCGAAGTATAAACTCGCATCATTTCAAATTGTCTTACTACAGCTGAACCATAGGAGGTGATAGATTGACCAATCCGAGGTATGATAGCATCTACATCGTCTATGACCTGGTTCTTATACAGTATCCCTGGTTTATTTCTTTCTATATCAATATTACAGTTGGCATGATTGATAACTACCATATCATGACCGCGTTTTTTACCTGCCTCGACAAGTCGTTTTGTGGAATAGTTACCACTTCCTCTGGATAGTACTGCTATCTTCATACTATTAACTTTAGATTTTATCTTTGGTTACGTCAACCAAAAAACCTCTTTTGAGAAATTTGCGACCTATGAGCACGGGTATCTTCATTCTACTTCTATCTGCCAGTGTAAAATCAGAATGATATATTTTCTTGATCCCATCTATCTTAAATCTCATCTTCACTACATACCTACGCTGGAACTCTCCAAAAGAGTTTTTTACAATAGTCTTGGTGAATTTGTCGACAGTGATCTTCTGATTCTTAAAATCTGGGTGAGAGGCATCAAGCACATAGAATGATAAGTATTTCTTACCATTGATTTTTTCTACAACAACATCGCTACAGTGAATAGCGTTGTGATAGGCACCTGTATCGATCTTGGCCATTGTAGAGTCTAAAGGTAAATCTACAAATTTTACCGATGCTTTTCTTCCTAGTACATTTAAGTTTTCCATGGGTATATAGTTGTTTAATAAATTTCGTATAGTTTATACTGTTTCACCTAAAAAGTCAATATAATTACAGGTCTGCAAAGAAGTTTTTCTTACGTCTTAGCCACTCGTTTTTTTGCCTTACAAGTACTTCATCTGCAGTATTTGGATCTTTCAATATAGATTTTATGGCCTCCTCCATATATATGCCGCCTTGAGATCCTTTGAAAAGTACTAAGCTATTTGGTTTCAATACCGTATTGAGGCATTTCCCAGTTTGATTTGACTTCATGAAAGAATGTATATTCTGCTTATCAAATCCAGCCTGAATAGCTGCAGGTACGAGATATCTCTTGGATTCTTTACCTACGGTTATGATTATATCAGCAATTTCTGCTGCTAGCTTACCGATTTTGGTATGCTCCTTGATGCTTTCTTCACCAAGCTCATTCATGCTTCCTAGTACTGCTATTTTATAACCCTTTAATTCCCTAAGGGTTTCTAAAGCCGCTTTCACAGCAATAGGACTAGCATTGAAACTGTCATCGATAATTACCGAATTTTTCTTACCGTCTAGTAAGTTCATCCTGCCACTAACAGGTTTTATGTATTTAATATTTTTAGCTACATCTTCAAGGTCCCAGCCGAGCTCAATTGCTGTTGTTGCAGCAGCCAATAGACTATACAGAGATTGTCGAGCAATAAAATTTGATTTGACCTGTACAGTTTTTGAGCCTACGCACAGTTGACCCGTCAAATAGTTATTCTTATCTCTGTTGATATTTTTAAACCTTACTTTACCACCATCTATTCCATAGCCAATTGTATGATTAGTACCTCGTGCTAGATTATCTAATTCTTCAAAATCTGTGTTGTATACAACTTTTTTTGATAAATTGACCAAATCCCAAGTAGCCTTCACTACTCTATCAAGTGATTTGAAATATCTCATATGTACTGGAGAAACGGCTGTGATAACACCGATGTCAGGCTGAATCTCTGCGATAAATTTTTTCAGAGATGAGTGCCGGCTCTCAGCCATTTCTATCACAACGACATCATAGGGGAAATTCTTGGCCAGTTTTCGAACTTCAAATAGTACTGGTACCCAGCGAATCATTTGTCGACTTTTGTGCGGAAACTCTACACCAAAGAAATTAAGCCGTATTGCTCTATCAGAGTTGTGGTTTTGATCCTCAATATATACTTTATGCTTGCTAGCAAGCAATTGAGAAATCGCCACCTTGGCAGATGTCTTGCCGATAGTACCTGTCACGGCCACTATTTTGATATCATGCTTTTTTTGAGCTACACGCACATAGTGGTCTAAAAATATTGCGATAAATTTAATCTTGAGTCGTCGATATTTAAATAACAAACTTCTTTCCATAGATTAAAACTCTACCATATAAGGTGTTATTTACCAAGTGTTATTTTTTATCGTCTTTGTTTTTTTCTGGCATAAAAATCGAAACTAGTATAAGTACGATCAAAGCGATAAGTATATATGGTCTTATTGAGGTAATGATTGCAGCTAGATTATAATTACCTACTATTGATTCTTTGACTTGACTAGGCAACAGTGCGGTTCCGTATGCCATTACAAATAAACCTGTAACTATTCCAAGTAACATACCTCGGATATTTGAGCCTTTCTTGTGATTGCCCAAAAATGCACCAACAATGAAGAGCAAGAATATTATTCCTCCAATTGCACTTCCTGCATTATTTGCTCCTACTAGTGTACCTACAGGTCTAGATATCGAGTTAAAGGACGGATCTGATATTTGATTCATCACAAAGAGAGCCATAAAGGCACCTAACGCCACTAGACGTATGCGGCCTTCTCCAAAAAATAATCCTACCACAGCCAAGCCACCTATGATAATAAAGAACACCAGATTAAAAGTAAGTTGGGGAATTTGATTCATCTTATGCTCTAGTATACCTTTTTTAAAGCTTACTCAGCAATATCTATTCATGAGTCTGAAGATAGTCCAAATCGGCTTCAGTTATTCCTAATTGATCCAATATCCAGATATGTCGTTGATTTGATGGATCATATTTACCTACACTAAATCTCAACATCTCTTGTTGACCTTCTTGAGTATTTATCAACTGATAAACTCCAATATTGCCTTCGCGATATGCTAAGTCTTTACTAAACACCACACCTGGAGTCTCACAATCACTTCCTCTAAATATTCTGACGCAATCATTATATGCATTCACCCTAGCTAGACGGAGTGCTTTATCTGGATCTTGGCCATCAAGTAACCTCTCTAAATACCGTCTTTTCGTGAGCATCTCATGTACACCCGAAAATGATCTTTTGGTACCATCCAGTCCTTGAGCAAAACTAATACCAAGATGATAATTAATACCTGCAAATTCTTCTACAACATCGTCATTTTTTATTACCTGTTCTCTCATAGTCGCCACCCCTTCTTCGCCGCTAATGTATCTATCAAGCCCCATACCCAGAAGCATTAGCCTACTCCTGTTACCATTTACTCTTCTGGCTACATGTGTGCCAATCTCATGGGCAATAAGTGCCAGAAGATTTTTATATTCGATAGTTCTTGATTCAGGAATTTTAGCTTTTTGTTCTGGGCTGATGGAGACAGCTTTTGCACTAGATGTATCTATAATTGCTTCCCAATTACCCCCTTTTGCTTTTGATATTCCCAAATTATCAAAAACAGTCTCAAACACTCTTCTAATTTCTTCTGCACCAATCTCACCCTCGAACTCTGGCATATCAATAATGTCAGATACTTCTGCAAGTGTTACTTCTTTAGCTTTTTGGTAAGTCTCTTCAGTTGGTAGACCTATATCTGCTTTTTTCTTTGGTTCAATATACGAGTCCAGTATATCTTGAGCGGCTGCTCGTTGCTCTGGTGTGCTTTCTGTATTTTCTAAGACGCCTTTTGCTTTTGCTCTTATAGATTCAACAGTAAAAGCAAAAATATCTTCCGATGGTTTGCCATAAATAAAATAGTTATATCTTTCAAAACTTCTGACATTACCACTTTTTGCAGCTTTTAAGAGCCTGAGTGCGGCTATTTTCTCATTGATTCGCCATCTATATACTTGCTTGACTAGTTCATTTTGTTCTTGCTCTAAAATATCTTTTTTGAGCTTCAAAAGTCCTTCTTCTTTATCAGTAATTTCCTCGATATCAAGCTTTGGCAAATCAAAAACAGGGTGATCGATTTCACCTGCAAGAAATGCCTTTTTTTGTTCTTCTCGGTATTCTTTGTCACCTGTAAGTTCATCTTCAGTTTCAAAAGATGCTAACTCTTCGAATCTCGAATACCACTTGAGATCTAGAGCTTCGATATTGAGAACCGATGTATTCTCGGTATCATTTCTCTCTGGAATATTATCTGGCATTTACCCTCCATTTTACTTAGATATATATTAACACTTTTTATAGTTTTTTTACCAGAAATGTTTTTTGGTAGCTTTTTGATAATCTTCGAGAGCTTTACGTTGTTTGTGACTGAGCTTCTTGGGTACTTCTATATTAATAACTATCAGATGGTCACCTTTACGATTGGTACCTATTATCGGCAATCCTTCGCCGGAGATCTTGACTATCTTACCGTGACCAGACCCAGCTGGAATCTTAACTGTTACTTCACCGTCCAGTGTCTCTATATCGGCCTCTGTACCAAGTGCAGCATCTACCATATCCAGTGTAATCTCAGATATTATGTTGGCACCCTCTCTACGTAAAGATTTGTGAGGACGAACTCTGATGTGTACATATAGGTCACCTCTTTGACCTTGTGCATTTATCTCACCCTTACCCTCTAGTTTGATAGATTGCCCATCATCGATGCCTGCAGGTATCTTGACCTTGATATCCTCTTGTTTGCGACCACCGGATTTTCTATCTGCTACTCGCAGACTCAGTTCTTTGGTAGTACCCTTGGCAGCATCCATGAAATCTATAGTAAGAGCGATCTCGACATCTCGAGTTTGATTCTGAGCTCCGCGGAAAAACATCTCGAAAAGATCACCCATACCTCCTCCGCCAAAACCAGAGAAATCAAACTGAACGCCATCACCAAATGGATTGCCTTGACCATATGGATTTTGCCCTCCACCAGCCTGATCAGCACCTGCAGCATGACCAAATTGATCATAAGCCTGCTTCTTTTGTTCATTACTCAAGACTTCATATGCTTCGTTGAGTTCTTTGAACTTCGCCTCGTCACCAGTCTCTTTGTCTGGATGTAGCTTGACTGCTTGCTTGCGAAAAGCACGCTTGATCTCATCTTGCGATGCAGACTTGTCTACACCTAGTACTTCGTAGTAATCTCGTTTATCCATGTTTTTATTTAATATCTAAATTCTCTTTCATCCATTCTGATGCTTTCTTGGAAACCTTTCTCAAGGGAATAGCTTGTAGAACAAAGGTTTCGTAACTATGTAGCTTTTCTAGCTCTGTTTCAACCTTATCAATCATTTCTTCTGCACTATCCATTATGAGAAGTATTTCAGTAGAGTGCTCTTGGGAGCCATCCCACCAGTAATCTGCAGTCACCGGAAGTTGTTTTGCACAAACAATCAGTCTTTTGTCGAGAAGATATTTTGCTATCTTAGAAGCTTCTTTTTCATCTTCACAAGTTAGCCATAGCTGACAAAAGCTATATGACATTACTTTTTGTCTTTCTTGTCTACTACTTCACCTTCTTCTGGCTCATCTTTACTGTCATCGGTCTTGCCATCTTTTTCGGTTGCTTCTACTTCCGGCTCATCCGATACGTTTTCAGCGGTTTCTTTGTAAAGCTGTTCACCTACTTTTGATAGAGCAGTATTGAGTTCTTCAGTGGCTTTCTTGAGTTCCTCAGATTCTACCTTTTCATCCGCCAACTTTTCTTTGACATTCTTTATCGATTCTTCGATAGTTTTCTTGTCTTCGTCTTTGATCTTTTCAGCATTCTCTTTGATAGTCTTTTCAGCTGTATAAACTGCTGAGTCGGCATTGTTACGAACTTCAACTTGTTCTTTTTTCTTCTTGTCTTCATCGGCATGCATTTCGGCATCTTGTTGCATTTTTTTGATTTCTTCTTCGGTCAATGCACCGCCACCTGTGATAGTAATCTTTTGTTCTTTGCCGGTGGCTTTGTCTTTGGCCGATACATTAACTATACCGTTGGCATCGATATTGAAGCTCACTTCGATTTGTGGCACTCCACGTGGTGCTGGTGGTATACCGTCGAGTATAAATCTACCAAGTGATTTGTTGTCACTGGCCATCTCACGTTCACCTTGCAATACATTGATCTCTACACTAGTTTGATTGTCGGCTGCAGTAGAGAAAGTCTGTGATTTGCTAGTAGGTATAGTAGTATTACGTTCGATCAGCTTGGTACTCACCGCACCCATAGTCTCTATACCAAGGCTGAGTGGAGTCACATCTAAAAGTAGTACGTCTTTGACGTCTCCTCCAAGCACACCACCTTGTATAGCAGCACCGATGGCTACGACTTCATCAGGATTGACACCTTGCAGTGGTTTCTTACCAAAGAATTCTTCGACTTTCTTTTGGACAAGTGGCATACGTGTCATACCACCTACTAAGATAATCTCATTGATATCCTCTTTGGTAAGTTTGGCATCCTTGAGAGCAGCTTCGCATGGTTTCAGAGTCTTGTCTACTAGATCACTTACTATTTTTTCGAAGTCAGCTCGAGACAATGTCATGTCCAAGTGCTTTGGACCACTAGCATCTGCGGTCACAAATGGAATATTTACGCTAGTTTCGTTGGTAGTAGATAGTTCTATCTTGGCTTTTTCAGCAGCTTCTTTTAGTCTTTGCATAGCTGCTTTGTCAGCCTTGAGATCTATACCCTGGTCTTTTTTGAATTCATCGATCAGCCAATTGATAAGTGTGAGGTCGAAGTCATCACCACCTAGGTGAGTATCGCCATTGGTGCTTTTTACCTCAAACACACCATCGCCTAGTTCAAGTACTGATACATCAAATGTACCACCTCCAAGGTCATATACTACAACTTTTTCTTCTTTTTTCTTATCGAGTCCATAGGCCAATGCCGCTGCAGTAGGCTCATTGATGATACGCTTGACTTCCAGGCCTGCAATCTTTCCTGCGTCTTTGGTAGCTTGACGCTGTGCATCGTCAAAGTAGGCTGGAACAGTAATGACTGCTTCAGTAACTTCTGTACCGAGATATTTCTCGGCGTCAGCTTTGAGCTTACTGAGTATCATGGCTGATATTTCTTCGGGAGTATAGTCTTTGCCTCCCATTTGTACTTTGACATGGTTACCACTATTAATTATTTTGTAAGGCATAAGATCAATATCTCGTTTTACTTCTGGGTCATCGAACTTACGACCTATCAGACGCTTGACTGAGAAAATAGTGTTGTCTGGATTTATCACGGCTTGACGTTTGGCAGTTTGTCCTACCAATCGTTCGTCGTTTTTGTTTACTGCCACTATACTTGGTGTAGTTCGAGCTCCTTCGATATTTGTTATTACTGCTGGGTCACCACCTTCCATCACTGCCATAGCAGAGTTGGTGGTTCCTAAGTCGATTCCTATTATTTTAGCCATTATTTTTCTCCTTTGTTATTAGTATCTTGCTGTGATTGCTTATTGTCCTTGCCGCTACTGACCTTGACTGTTGCTGGGCGTATGACATTCTCTCCCATCTTATAGCCAGGCGTCAAAACTTCTACGATAGTGTCTGGTGGTTTATCACTCTGAACATGCTCCAATGCTTCATGCTGACTATGATCAAACTTTTCGCCAATGGGCTTGTAAGTAGAGATGCCCATATTTTCCAATATGTCCAACAACTGCTGACCTACATACAACATACCTTTGGCCCATGAGTTGTCTTCTAATTCTTGAGGCAAGTGAGCAGTAGCCCTGTCGAAGTTATCTAGCGCTGGCATCAGCTCACTGAGTACAGCTGCTTTGGCTGTACTAAGCAACTCTGACTTTTCACTAGCCTCACGCTTCTTGTAGTTTTCAAATTCTGCTTGCAAGCGTTGCAAATGGGCTGTAAGCTCACCTATTTGCTGTTCATATTGCTCAACTGATTTTTTCTTCTTAATAATTGGTTTTTTGGGTGATTTATTATTTTTCACAATTTACTCCTGGAATACTTGTTCTAAAGCTTCGGTTGTTCCTTCTACAAGATTGATTACTTTGTCATAACTCTGTCTGGTAGGTCCTACTATGCCGATATAGCTATAGTCTGAATATGGGCTAGTAAACCGGTTGACCATCATTGTAAGTCCACTGCTGCGTACTACTGGATTTTCAGCACCTATATATACTTGTAATGAATCTATTTTGGCACTAGTGAGCCATTGTTGAATGGCATCTAGAAATCTAGCTGCCTGCAAGGCATTTACTTGGTCCATGAACTCCGGTTGAGAGAAGAGCTGTCCCATACCATGGAAATATACTGAGTCACTTAGTGTGGCAAAGGCCATATTGCCTGTCAGATCACTTAAAGTCTCTGCGGCAATCTTAATAGCTCCATCAGTACGATCCTTGAGGCTATCTACGCGCTTTGCAATTGTCTGCACACTTTTGTTTGATTTATCAGATCTATAAGCCGCTAGATTGTTTACAAAATAGCGATATCCTTTATCTGTAGGTACACGGCCACTAGAAATATGTGGTTGAAATATATAGTCATTTTCTTCTAGTACCGACATCTCGGATCGAATAGTAGCTGAGCTAAGCTCAAAAATACTCACGAGTTCGCGTGAACTTACTGGCTCGGCCGAATCTGCATAGAGCTGTATGATGCTAGCTAATATTTCTTTTTGACGATTTGTCATAATATATATGGTAATACCATTTATTTTGGCAGTCAACACTCCTTAGTGCCAACTTGTATTTATTATATAAAAACTAGCACTCTAGTGTCAAGAGTGCCAATACATTTTTATTCAATAGTTGATTTTTCAAGCTGTTCTTCTTCAAGAAGTTGAGGGTCATTGGGCTGTTCTTCTGGCAATGCTTCATCTTGAGTATCAATATCTAGCTGTTCGCTGGGTGCTTTTGCAGGAAGCGGCTTGAAGAAAACCATTCTGATTAGCAGAGCGAGCCCTATACTCAGTACTACTGCACCTAGTATCAGTAGTGTTTTGGCTAATAATCTTGATGTGTTGTTTTTACTCATTATTTATAAAATAGCATTAATCCTTCTTGAGTAAAACCATAAAAGCTTCAGCAGGAATATCTACTTTACCTATTTTCTTGAGACGTTTCTTGCCCTTCTTCTGCTTGTCCAGAAGCTTGTTCTTACGACTCACATCACCTCCATATAGTTTGGCTGTTACGTTCTTGCCCAACGCCTTGATGTCTTCTCGAGCGATTATCTTACTGCCAATAGCTGCTTGCAAACTGATCTCAAATAATTGTCGGGGTATAACGTCTTTGAGTTTTTCAATAATCTTTCTACCCAATGCCAATGCCTCGCTACGATGAGTGATCATGCTAAGACTATCTACCATCTCAGATGCAACTAATATATCGACACGGACCAAGTCTTGCTCTCTATAATCAGCTAAATCATAATTGAATGACCCATAGCCAGAAGTCACTGATTTGAGTTCATCATAAAAATCCGTAAGAACATTGGCAAGAGGGGCTTCAAAGCTCACAAGTGCCAAGTGTTCATCTATATAACTAAGATTTTTTTGTATACCACGAACAGAATTAATAAGCTGAATTATTGCACCAAGGTATTCCTTGGGTACTATTATCTCGCCGCTTATCCATGGTTCTAATATCTTTGCTATCCTACTCACATCCGGCAAATCAGCGGCACTTTTTACTTCCAATTTATCACCCGAAGTGGTCTCTACTTGATAATCCACGCTGGGATTGGTTATAACAAGGCTAATATTGAACTCTCGCTCTATCCTCTCTTTGATGATTTCGAGGTGTAGTAGACCTAGAAATCCTAGCCGAAAACCAAATCCTAATACTTGAGAATTTTCGGGCAAGTATTGTAGAGCTGAGTCATTGAGAGTAAGCTTTTCTAGCGCATCCTTTAGTGCTGGATAGTCTTCGGCAGAATTAGGAAAGAAACCAGCATATACATATGGCTTGATAGTCTTGTATCCAGGTAATGCTTCTACTGCCGGATGATTGCTATGGGTAATAGTGTCACCGACATTGGCTTCAGTAATTGATTTGAGATTGGTCACTACATAGCCAGTTTCTCCAGAGCTTATAGTACCACTAGAAACCATGCTAGGACTGAAATATCCTACATCTACAGCCAAAGTGTTTTTATCAGCAATTATTAGCTTGAGTTGGTCGTTCTTCTT
>DAOLHK010000008.1:0-13482 GCA_035329105.1 Candidatus Saccharimonadota bacterium
TCTGGTTGCGTTATTATAAAAAATAAGCTAAAGTAAAAACTATATTAAGGAGAAAATAATGTCAAAATTAGAAAAAGCATCTAAGTTCGCGATCGTATCAGGCTCTAGCTCAGTAGCTTTGTTGCCACTTGCGGTTCATGCAGAAACTGACGCAAGCGCAGGTGCTGATGCAGCAGCTCCATCTGGAGCACCAACTGATCTAAATGCTCAAGTGCAAAATATCACCAACACTATGCTATTAGTAATTGGTATAGTTGCTGTAATTATGCTAATTGTAGGTGGATTTCGATACGTATTGAGTAATGGTAATGAAAAAGCCATAAGCGGCGCAAAAGACACTATTCTTTATGCCATTATAGGTATTGTAGTTGCACTTCTTTCTTACGCTATCGTCAACTTCGTACTTGGAAGATTCTCTTAGTCTAAATAATCAGAATTGAATTCTATGAAACAAAAGTTACTAGCATCAGCAAGTTTGTCGACAGGCTATTTGCTGCTCTACTCTACTCGCGTATATTCGGCATGTAGCGTTACGGATGGTGTGCAAAGTGGTGCAGATTGCGCGAAGGGTACGAATGTACCTACTAATCTCGATGCACAGATTCAAAATATCACGAACTTTTTATTGATGGCTATCGGTGTCATTGCAGTAGTAATGATAATAATTGGTGGAATACGTTACGCTGTATCGGGCGGAGATGAAAACAGCACTCGTGCAGCAAAAGATACTATCCTATTTGCCGTCATAGGTCTGGTAGTAGCACTTCTAGCTTATGCTATCGTGAGCTTTGTACTGCGACAATTCTAGTCTATAAGCTTATAAAATTTATAACTAGAGCAAAATGCTTATCTTGTTTGCTACAATAAAACTATGAAGAGTAGATTACTTACGCTGATAGCAATCATTATGGGGGCGCTAATAGTTGGTGCCCTTATATATCTTGTAACCCAAAAGAGATCTCAGGAAGAAATAGGATCTTACGAAACTGGCGTGAATTATCCTACTAGTCCTATTGCACTCAAGCTGTGGATGCCTAGCGATGAAAGGGACAATATCGAACCGATCATATTGGAGTACAACAAGATACACCCCAACGTAGCTATCGTGGTAGAGTATATCGAAAATGCTCAATACCAAACTAGACTCACTCAAGCTATTAGTACAAATACAGCTCCTGACATGTTTGTGTTTCGCAATGATGGACTTCCTCTGTATAAGAAAGGCATTGCTACTGCACCTAGTAGCGTAATAGATGCAAATAAATTCCGCAGCACATTTGCGGAGTTTAGTGCCAAGAAGCTAATAATAGACAATTCTATATATGGATTGCCTTTGGGTGTTGCTACTCTAGGTCAGATATATAATACACAAAGGCTTACTGATTCAGGTATAACCACTCCAGCCAAAGATTGGAACCAATTTGAGGAATTGAATAAAAAACTCCGCAAACTAGATGGTGCCAATTTGACGGAGTCTGGAGTAGCTCTAGGGACAACTGCAATTCGCAATTATCCCGATATCGTAAGTATCTTGATGATGCAAAACGGTGCTGTTATGACCAATCAACCACCTACCCAGGCTACCTTTGAGCAAGCTGATACTACTGGTTACTATGCAGGAGCAAAGGCACTAGCTTTCTACGCAAGCTTTGCCCAACCAGACAAGCAGAACTATACATGGAATAGTTCTTATGGTGATAGTCAGAATGCACTTGCTACAGATAAGACAGCTATAAATATAGACTACCCAATGGCAATCAAGCAGATTCGTAAGTCCAATCCCGATATTAGTATCGAAAGCGCATTGTTGCCTCAAGTCAATCAAACAGATCCTATCAACTATGGTGTAGCGTTGACTGGTTCTGTTTCTAAAGATTCGAAGTTTGTTGATATAGCATGGGATTTTTGGGGTTTTACCACCAGTAAACCAGCTCAAAAGATCTATTCATTACAAAGTTATTGGCCTGCTAGTCGGAAAGACCTCATAGAAGACCAAAAAAACGATAAAGACTTAGGTCCTTTTGTAAACCAAATATCCACTGCCAATGATTGGTACAAGGGTATCAACTTCCAAACCAATGCCGATTTTGTTAACATGCTAAACTATTATTATTCCGGTCTAGACGCACAAATTACTGTTAAAAATGCATCGACAGAGGTAACTAAGTCAATCTTATTGAGTAATCAATAGATTTATTTTTTGGCTACCACTATACCCCACACATTTCTGGCTCCAGCTTCTTTTAGTGTTTTGGCACATTCATTCAAGGTAGCGCCAGTGGTCAGTACATCATCAACAAGCAAGATACTCTCTTTTGTGTATGTATTGATTGATTCAAAGTTGTTTTTGATAGTCTCGAGTCGTTGAGATCGATTTAGACCTATCTGGTCAACATGCTTTGTTCTTACTAGAGAAGTAATGAGCGGAATTTTACATTTACTTGATAGCTCTTTTGCCAACAACTCTGCCTGATTGTACCCCCTTCTTCGCTGATTTCTGCCGGTAGATGGTACGTAACTGATAAAGTCAAATTTAGTGACATCAATAGATTTAGCTAAGTAGTTGGCAAGTAGCTTTGCAGATTCTCTGTTCGAATAGTATTTTAGCTCATATATACATTCCTTGACGATATGCTTGAGTCTAAAGGGCACAATTACTCCGTTCAGACTAGTCTTGGATCGACATCTCTTGCATGTCCTGCCTTCCGGACTAAGACTGTTGCACCAAAAACAAGTAGTTACTCTACTCTCTATGTTAGCCTGCCAGCAGGCTTCACATACAAGGTGGTCTTGCTCGCCACAAATCATACATTCATATGGAGAGATAAGGTTTACTATTTTCTCTATTGCACTAGTTAGCATATCTGGCTATAATAATTAGTGAAACAGAAAAGAGCAAACATAAGGAGTAATTTTTTATGGCACGACGCAACAATAAAGTCGACGAAGAAATTTTAGCAGAAGATTTTCTAGAAGAAGATCAAAACCCAACAGAAGAATGGATGAACGAAGAAGAATTTGAAGGTCAACTAGCAGTAGACGTATATCAGACTAAAGATACAATAGTCATCAAAGCCCCAATAGCTGGAGTAAAGCCAGAAGATATTGATGTAGCAATTTCAGAAGATGTAGTTACTATTCGCGGAGACCGCAAGGAGGAGTCTACTATCCAGAAAGACAACTACTATGTACAAGAGTGTTTCTGGGGAAGTTTTAGCAGATCAGTAATATTACCTACTTCTACAGTTGCCGAAAAAGCAAATGCTAGCTTGAGGGATGGTGTACTTACCATTGAAATTCCAAAAGTTGTTCCTGAAGACAAGATCAAGAAGATCAAAGTTAAACCAGTCTAAGATCCAAAAACCCCATCATCTGGGGTTTTTTGGTATTAAAGACTATATAAAAACCACCTATCTGCAAACTTAGATTTATTGGTCAGGCTGTATTTGTCTTGAGCCTTCAAATCATCGGGCTTGTATTGGACAGAGATTAGTTTATTTCCACTTTTCATAGATTTTTGAATGCCAGGCACCAGCTCATTTAATAAATCTGGCAATAAGTAGACAAAAACTATATTGTATTTAGTAAAATTGTATTTTTTGATATCTCCATGGATGATTTGAATGTTTTGATAATTTCTGGTTTTAAATTTGGCTAGTAAAAATGGGAATATCGCCTTTTCCATCCCTGTGCATTTTAGGCTGGGGTGTAATTTTGTGGCTTCAATAAGTACTCTGCCATCACCACAACCAAGGTCTATAAAGGTTTGCTTTTGATCAATATCCAATCTGTAGAGTATTTCTCGAATAGTATCTCTTTCTAGCA
The DNA here is from genome assembly GCA_035329105.1 of Candidatus Saccharimonadota bacterium. Lineage (GTDB taxonomy): Bacteria > Patescibacteriota > Saccharimonadia > CAILAD01 > BJGX01 > JAUPVL01. Next base: position 3,826 of record DAOLHK010000008.1, read on the forward strand.
GTTTGAATGGAACTTTTCCAACCACTATATTGTCGTAAGCAAGTACAAAAAATCCTGATAGCAGTGCAGATATTGCAAATAACATAGCGTATTGTAAAAAAGTAATCATACTAGATAAACAATGAATGAATTTGATATGGTCATATCTTATTGTACAATATAGCTACACTAAAATCGGGAGAGGTGGCCGAGTGGCTGAAGGCGCACGCTTGGAAAGCGTGTAGGCGAGCAATCGTCTCGCGGGTTCGAATCCCGCTCTCTCCGCCAGTAAAGTAATTATTCCAAAATCTTTAATTCCAGATTTTTTTTGAATTTTTCAATTATTTCTACCGGAGTGGGGTCTACTTTGTTGAGTATTGCTAGATACGCCGAGACAAAGTCGCCGAGCAGAGTAGTGTATAGAAGTTGTTGAATATGATTTTGTCCTTGAGCTACAACTGTAGTGGGTGAATAACCATAACTCGATAAGGTCGTTTTGGTGAGTTTTATCCTTTTTTCCATCTCAGAAGTTTCGAATTCAGAATTCAAAACTACAGATGCATATTGCTTTTGGGTTGGGAACTTCCAGCCTTGCATTTCGTTGTGATTAAGTTCTGAGAAAGTGTCATTAAATGCCATTTGCTTGGCCGTTTCATTGATATCTATCTTCCATTTGTATCCAGCACTTGAGAGTAATGGACTAGAATAGATTATGACTGATTTGTCATGCATACTTTGGGCGATTGTTTTGGCGAGATTATCACCCTCCTTGTCGCTACCCCATAACAGTTTTTTAGTATCTAGGTGGTCTGCGGCATCGATTAGCTCACGACGTAAGTCACCACCACTGATTAGCTCGGTATCTTGTAGAATACATGCCAAAGCCTTAAGGCCCGCAAATACAGATAGCCTCGGCTGACTTATCTTGGGTAATTGCAACACTGTCACGCCAGCTTTTTTCGCAAGATCAAATAGTTCCCCGCCGCATGTTAATACTATAACTCGAGCGTTCAGTCGAAGGGCGCGTACAAATGCAAGTATTGTCTCGTGAGTGTTGCCTGAGTAACTTGAGATAATTACTAGACTATTATGGTCTACGTATTCTGGTAATGACTCCCCTCTTATAAGAGTAAATGGTACTAACAGGCGAGGCGATAGCCAGTTGTGAGCAATACTGCCGGCCAATGCAGATCCACCCATGCCAATAAATACTATGTTTTTGATATTGATACCATCGGTCTTGGTAATGTCTTCTCTTAGTGTATCGGCATAGTTTTGACGTAGTTGATTGGGTTGAGAGTCAATAACATCAAAGATGTTTTGCTTGTCTATACTTTCTAAATCAGCATAAGTTTTTTGGCTCATATGGTAATTATAGCAAAAAACCACCAACTAAGTATTATTGGGTATTTATTGATCATCTTTCTCGCAGATATCTAGGGCATAAATATTTGTGGGAAAGAGACAAAGCAAGTATCTTTTGCAAAATAGTATAGTAGTTGCAGGTAGACCCGTGGGGTCGGTAGCTAGTTCCTACGAGAGGAGCATACTGCGCTACCGACCCCAGTTCTGGCCTACTTGAGGCGCTTGCGTCGCGTGGGTGAGCGCTTCTTGAGCTCACCCTTCTTCTGCGACGTCAGTCCGGCGTGTGCCACCGCCTGTCCGCGCTGGACCGGCCCTCCCTGCGGGTTGGGCAGGTTGCCGGCGACCTCGCGGTAGTCCACGATGGACTTGCCGCGGTTGTCGATGTGGACCTGACCGTTGCGCGGGGCATTGGCCTCACGAGGCTTGCGCTGTGCACGCTTCGAAGCGTGCGACCGGGTCTTGCCCCGATAGCCCACCTCCTGGTCGGCGATGCCCAGTCGCTTGGCACCGTACACACCGCCTCCGTGGGGCTGAAAGCGCAGGTCATCCCAGGCCTGCTGAAGCCGTTCGGTCGACCACAGCGAGAGGATCTCACCCGGCTTGTAGCCGTGCTCGCGCAGGTACGCGAGCATCTTGCCATCGGCCTGCAGGCGCTCCAGCTTCTGGAGCAACCAGTGACGGTTGCACCACTCCTGGATCGCCTTGAGCTCAGCGAACCGGTGACGCTGGCTCGCGAACTTCTCCAGCGTGGTCTCGTGTTCGACGAGCCACACCTTGAAGCTCGCGTGCTTGACGACCGAGTCGTAGAGCTGCTGCCAGGCGATCTGGCGCGAGGCCTTGCCGGACTTGGGCTTGGGGATGTCCTTCTTGGGTGCTACCACCTTCTTCCCCGCTGCCTGTGCCTTGCGGCGCTGGGCGAGGCGAGGGGTCTGGACTGCCATGTGTTGACCTCCAAGGTCGTGGATTGGATGAATACTTTATAGCCCACTTTATCCAAGGAGATGATCTCAATTAGATAATATGAGCTATAAAGTATTTGTATCGTATACTTGCTTTGTCAAAGTGTCGACACGCAATATATGACGTATCGCCATATATTGTAGCAAATGTTATATAATATGTCAATAGTATCTAACATTTATAGATATTAAAGGCTGTAGAATATATAAAAGAAGTTTGAAGATTAATATATCGTAAATGTTGTAAAAAATTGACATTAAAAAGCGAAGGGCACCCAGCTGTAGTAGCATGGGTGCCCGTTCGTGGCGACGTTACACAAGTAGCAGATATATCTTCTGGTGGTTGTGAATAGAACTTGGGCCAAGAGTAGTGGTGCTCTAGTATTGCATTGCACCTAAGACTTTGGCATCCGAAGTTGCTTGTTCACCTGTACCAGTTATCTGATCCACTTGTGCTTTTCGCACACGGTGGCGCCCTACCGAGCCTCATTTGCGAATTCAATCGCTGAGTCTTTATTGATCTCTGAGGTTGCTCCCGATAGAGCTAAACGTGATCTTTGCGGTTCATCACTGCCTTTCGACATGATACCTTGGTAGGTGCGGACGGTTGTCTCTCCTCGTTGAGAGAGTGTTTAGTATAATAGCATACAATACTACTAAAGTCAATAGCTACATATATCAAAAAAGCCTCATATTTCAGAGACTTTTTTGATATACCTGTTGGGCTGATTACATCATTCCGCCCATACCGCTCATGTCTGGCATTCCACCTCCACCTACTGGAGCATCCTTCTCGGGAAGGTCTACCACTGCGGCTTCGGTAGTTAGTAGCATTGATGCAGCACTAGAAGCATTGAGCAATGCACTCTTGGTGACTTTGACAGGATCGATGATCCCAGCTTTGAGCATATCGGTCTTTTGATTCTTGGCAAAATCCCAGCCCAAGTTCTTGTCACCACTACTAATAGTTTCTAGTATCACTGCGATATCTGTAATACCGGCATTTTCAGCAATTTGACGGATTGGAGCATACAGACTAGTCTGTACGATATTGACGCCTATTTGCTCTTCCTCATCATCTAAGACAAGTTTTTCGAGAGCTTTGTTGGCCTTAACTAGTGCAGAGCCACCACCTGGAACTATACCTTCGGCCACAGCAGCTTTGGTGGATGCGATAGCATCTTCAATACGCATCTTCTTCTCTTTGAGCTCCACCTCAGTTGCAGCTCCTACCTTGATGACTGCTACGCCACTTTCTAGCTTAGCTACTCGTTCTTGTAATTTTTCTATCTCGTAATCAGAAGTAAGCTCTACAAGTTGTTTTTTCATCATATTCACACGGTCTTTTACGGCTTTTTGCTCACCTCTACCCTCGACGATTGTAGTGTTGTCCTTGGTAGCTATTACCTTACGAGCTTCTCCAAGCATCTCTACAGTGGCATCTTCAAGCTTGAGTCCGATATCTTCAGTGATAACTTGTCCGCCGGTAAGTACTGCTATATCTTGAAGCATTTCTTTGCGTCTATCGCCAAATGCTGGTGCCTTGATGGCAAGAGCATTGAATGTGCCACGAAGTTTGTTGAGTACTAATGTAGTAAGAGCTTCGCCATCTAGGTCTTCAGCAATGATAACGATATCTTTCTTGCCTTCGGCAGATAGTTTTTCGAGTAGTGGCAATAGTTCTTGGACGGTACTTATCTTCTTGTCTGTAATAAGAATCGGTGCGTTTTCTACTACTGCTTCCATACGTGCAGTATCACTTACCATATATGGACTGACGTAGCCATTGTCAAACTGCATGCCTTCTACTACTTCTTTATCTAGGCCAAGTGTTTGCCCTTCTTCGACTGTCACTATTCCGTCTTCACCGATGATCTCCATCACTTCAGCGATGAGCTTACCTACTTCCGGGTCTGCAGCAGAAATACTGGCTACATTTGCTATCTCAGCAGATTCTTTGACTGGTTTAGCGATCTTGTTGAGTTCAAGTGCTACGGCAGCAGCAGCTTTCTCAATACCCCTGCGAATAGCCATAGGATTGGCTCCAGCCGCAACGTTCTTGATACCAGCATCGATAATTGCTTGTGCTAGTACTGTAGCAGTGGTAGTACCATCTCCAGCTTGGTCATTGGTCTTACTGGCTACTTCCTTGACTATCTGTGCGCCCATATTCTCATAGGCATCTTCGAGTTCTATCTCTTTGGCGATAGTTACTCCGTCATTGGTAATCACAGGCCCACCAAATTTTTTTTCAAGTACTACATTTCTACCCTTTGGTCCAAGAGTGGCCTTTACTGTATTGGCTAGCTTGTCTACACCAGCCTTGAGGCTCTTGCGAGCATCTTCACTAGATTTGATATCTTTTGCCATGATTAGTTACCTTTCTTTATTACTGCCATTACATCTTCTTCTTTGACTATCAAGTATTCTTTGCCATCTACCTTAACTTCATTGGGGCCATACTTGGTGTAGAGTACAGTTTCGCCAACTTTTATGCCCTTAACGTCAGGTCCGATAGCAATTACCTTGGCTTGTTCAGGTTTTTCTTTGGCACTATCTGGAAGTATAATGCCAGAGCTTGTTTTTTCTTCAGATTCGATCTGCTCCAATACGACACGGTCGGTCAGTGGTTGTAGATTCATATAGATTCTCCTTATTTATTGTTAAATTGATTATTGTTCAAGTGCTAGTGATAATGAATTGTCACCAGTTGCTCGAACCACAAAGTTGAAGCATTAGCACTCATACATAGAGAGTGCTAATAAATATTCTAACTAGATATATATGACCTGTCAATAGAGTAAATTACAATAAATACGAAAACACGCCCCGTTAGGGGCGCTTAAGTTTTTCGATGGGCGGTGTTGAGACCGCGGAGTTGCTAGTAATTGGTCATTACGTGGAGATCTGGCACGAGCCCGGATTCGTGATTACCCGACTCGTACCAAAGCACGCTCGCCTTGACCTTACACTTATGGCTCCGCGGTCTCTCGACCGTCTTACCCGCAGGTTGCCCAACCGGCACCTATCTGAGGTTGTCTCTCCTCAGCTTCAGTATGATTGGGCTTCTCAATCGGGTGGTTTCAACTGCGCCTCCATCGATAGGCAACAGGTGGCAGGCACTCACCCGGAGGACCGAGCGATGATTCGGTGTGCCTGTCTCAGGAATCGGCGTCACGTAGCGGGTGATTCACATCCGCCTATGGTTGCGCAGCCGGTATTGGAGTAGCTTCATCGTAAATCCACTCTCCTCACAGCTAGCTCACCGTCTCGTGCGGCACCGATTCCTAGAGAATTGTTTGTAAGAGCGACTCCGAGTAGAGCTTGGCGTGTCCAACACACTCTACTCGGAGTTATGGTACGTATACTAACACGATGTGTATATTGTAGTCAATATCCTTTTACTATAAAACCGATCTATTGGTTGTGAAGTTGCTTTGCAAAGATTTCAATTGATCAAAGTGGTATTCTCTAGCTATAAATGAATCTGGACGAACCCTAAGTAGAGCTGTATCTTTCTTATAATCATTGTTATCAGCCATCATTCGAAGCCAACTGCGATATTTCATGTTGTCATAGTTGTCGAGCAGCTGGCTAAAACTAGTAATGTATTTTGTATCTTGTTTCTTCCATGTGTAGTTGGGAAGATTATTGCTGATAAAGTCGTTTTTTCTCAACGCTACATCCCATACCAACTCACCATAAATTGGCTTACAGTAACCAAACCACTGTACTCTACTTAGTTCATCATATCCCATTTGATCTACGAAGCTAAATCCTGCGGTAGTAAAAAACATTGGCAATGGATTGATGTATGGTCTTTGATGATTTTTGCTAAATCCTCCTAATAATTTATTGATAAGAGTAAGTAATGTCATAGTCAAATAAATCCTATTTGGGCTACAAATAATGATGAGCTTGGGTAGGCTGTTTGTTTGGTCATCTAGTAGATAGTCGGAAGTAATAGCAATTGATTTTATAAAAGGCAACAGCTTGATGATGCGAATACTTTTCTTGAGTTGCGATATGGTCATGCGTTGACGCTTGAGATTGGCTGATTGGTTGGTGTATTTAATCTTCTTAAGATTATATAGACCATTTTTGGACTGAATTATCTTACCTCTTTTTTGAAGCATTGTTAGATGAGAGCGTATGCCAACCATATTGGCTCGTACATTTAATAGTGAAAGGATTTGTTGGTCTGTAAGGGCAGTTTTATAGACTGAATAATAACACAATATATCTAGGATAGAATTTCTAAGGCGACGATCAGTTTCGTTTGGTCTATTCATATAAGTATTATTCCATATAATTTTTTTATAACCAAAAAAGCCACCCTCTAACAAAAGAGAAGTGGCGGGATTGAAGAAAGGCAGCCCCCGGGCTGAGAGAGAGGCGGCTGTCTCAGCCCGAGGTTAGCTTGTCGGCGCTACTACGAGTGCGGGTTCCCGTAGATGGGATGCGCCGTTCGCATTGCTGCCCCTACCGGTTGCGATGGCTGCCGGTAGTATACCCAGGAAGGTCGATGGCGGGTCGAGTTACCTGGGTAGTTTTTGAGTGTGGTCACAGTGCTTTGAGAGACATTGTTCTGCGACTACACACCCATCGAATACGACTCTATAACTACAGTCGTCGTATTCGAGATCTCAAAGATCTAATGAAGAGGTGCTCCTATGGCGTATCGATATTCACCTCAATACGCGCATAACATACAAATATTACTCTAATGATTCAATATTGTCAAGAATATTTTCTCAGCAACCTAGTGATTAGCTTTTGTTTTTCTTCAAGTAATTGTTGATTGTCGGCTTCAATATTGACCCTCAGGTATGACTCAGTATTGCTAGTTCTTGCATTGAACCACCAATCTCTATAGCGAACTGTAAGTCCTTCGAGATGATCTATATCTCCATCTGAGAAGTGTCTCTCTAGCATCATTAAGCTATCTTGAGTATCTTCAAGACTATCAAAATCAAAATTTAACTCCTCAGAATTTGCAAATATATGTGTAAATGGTGCGGATATTTCAGATAATTTCTTACCAGATTGAGATAATATGCTAAGTACTCTAATTGCTGTTATGATGCCGCTATCTGCAAAGTAATTTTGTTGGTAATAAAAATGACCTGAATGCTCCGCAGCAAAAGCCGCTTTGCGCTTGCGCATTTGAGACTTGATGAAGCTATGTCCCACCCTTACCCTTGTAGATTTGCCACCAAAACTCTCAATAGTAGCCGGCAATATATCTGAACAGGTTGCACTATACAAGATAGTTTCTCCTGGTGATTCTTCCAAAATATCACGAGCAATTATTGCGCCCACCACACTACTACTCAGAATGTTGCCTAGATCATCTATGAAGAATGCTCTATCTCCATCGCCATCAAAGGCTATACCACAATCTAGTTTTTCTTTGACTACCAATCTTTGAAGATCTTGGTTGTTTTTTGATACCAATGGATTGGCGGGGTGATTTGGAAAACTACCATCGAGATCTAAGTATAGGCTTGATATATGAATATTTGGTAATAGCTTTTCTAGATACGGGACTATGATACCTGCCATGCCGTTACCTGTATCTATACCTATCTGGAGTGGCTCGGTAATATCTCCAGCTATAGAGATGGCATGCTTTACCCATTCTTCGGTGATGTCTTGCTCAGCTACTTGGTCGCTATGAGCTTTGTCTTTGATTTTAAATGATTGGGTTTCAACCTCGGATTCGATCTGTAAGAGACCGCTGTCAATACCTATTGGCACCACACCCTTGCCGGTCAGCTTGATACCGTCGTAACCCTTAGGATTGTGGCTAGCAGTGATCATTGCTCCACCTGCTAGATTGTGTTTGCCGACTGCGTAGTAGACCATATCAGAAGTAACCATACCGATATCTAGTACCTCTCTACCTTGTCTGACAAGCCCTCTTATAAATGCTTGTGACAATTTCCTGGAATCTTTACGCATATCATATCCCACCGCAACTTTGCCTGCAGGCAAGAAATCGGCATATGCCCGAGCTATGTTATATGCGACCTTAGGGTTCAACTCCTGAGGGCTCAGTCCCCTGATGTCGTAGGCTTTGAATAAATCTTTGATATTATTCTGCTCATTTATGCTCATGATTATAGTTTACCTTTTTTGGGTGGTTTTTCTAAGCTCTTGATTGAGTCTTTGAGCATGGAGTGTATTTGCCGAAAAGCTTGGGCAATTTGCGGACTTTCTATAATTGTACCTATTACTTCTTCACCATATGAGATTAATGCTGTTTTACTGCCATAGGCATAGATATTTACAGGTGCTGTGTATTGACCAGTTGGGTAAAAAGACATTTCTCTACCTAGCCTCTTGTCATTATTTATAGAAAACTCTACATTGTCAGCTTCTTTGCTCTCAATCCCATATACTTTTATACCAAGCTTGTGGCGGTTTTCTATCACCTTATAGATAGTTTTGCCCATCACATTTACATCACTCTCAGATCTCAAGAAATAAATATCTTGTTTGGTGCGTAGTTGATCCTCGTACATTTTAATAATCCCATCTTTGCCTTGAAAGAATCTCACACCAGGTTGTTCTTGGTAGGTGTAGAAATAGGTCATATAGCGCGTCATATTGTCAGATATCTTCTGCTTGAGCTCTGCCGATTGCTGATATTTAGATTCGGCTAATTTCTCGAGAGCAGCAGGGTTCTCGGGTAGGTAAGTGACTTTTTTGGTTCCAGACTTTTTTTTGACGAGTCCAAGCTTCTCGAGTTTGTCAAATATAGAGTAGACTGTAGTGCGCGTCTCCCCTGCTAATTTAGCTGCTTCTGGTGGGGTGAGGCTACCGTGTTGCATAAGCAAAACGTACATATTGGCTTGCGACTCATTTAGACCAAGTTCTTGTATCGTTTGGGTATCCATGTCATTATTATACACTAAAATACCAATATGACGAAGTGAAATCGACAAAATATAATAACTATATAACCTTAAAACCTTTAAACTGACTATTATAATATTGACAAAATAGGCTATTTGATGTAGTATAGTTGGCGACCTAGAGCAACCACTCAAAGGCGCACCCCGACAAAGGAGATCAGAATGACCACCAACACAGCACTCGACTGGATTCCGCCCGGCACCTTCGGTCCGGACGACATCAGCGAGCAGCTCGAGCTGGACCTGACAGAAGAGAAAGGTCCAGAGCGGCCGGTGGGCCGCACGGTGAGGTTGAGCAACGCGCTCAGCCTGACCATCGAGCTGCGGTTCCGCAAGGTCCGCTAGCTCAACCCCCCCAGGCAGATTGCCTGGGGGACCGACCCAAGCCCTCGAATCATCGAGAGCTTCGGCTGGGAACCGTTCCCAGGCACCCG
>DAOLHK010000008.1:13582-32633 GCA_035329105.1 Candidatus Saccharimonadota bacterium
TTCGGCTGGGAACCGTTCCCAGGCACCCGCGCAAGCGGAGTGTAGCACCTCGACATCAAGGAGAGTAGCATGCGTATAGTCCACCAACGGAATGCCCACCACGACTTCCGCCAGCACACCTGCCCGAACTGCAGGTCTGTGGTCGAGGTAGACCACAAGATTGACTCGGTCCGCTGGATGAACCACAGCTATATCCGCTACTTCGACCCCGACCCTGGGCACGGTCACGACGCAGACCGAGTGAAGTACCAGGTCACGGAGGAGCTGGCGGTGGTGACCTGCCCGAACTGCTTGGCGGCTGTGCCGGTCGATTCTCGCAACAAGACTGAGCGACGCATCGACTGACTGTCGACAGGTTTAAGGGAGCTCCTGCCAAAGGCTCCCACCGACTCCTCTAGCTGAGTGCTAGAGCTGACGAGCCCAAAACAGTAAAGGCAGGGCGAAAGTCAAGGTACCTTAACTCAAAAAGATTAGACTAGATAAAATCCTAGTCCAAATCATAATTTAGAGTGCATAGAGATGTGTGCTGATGTCAATATCTCATCCGGCTTGGTACCCTGGTAAAAAGTGATCACTGCCAGGTAGCCGAGCCGGATAGTCCGGACGGAACAACCCTGGAGGATCGCTTGACCAACATCATCCCTATGCTTGTGCTCACGGGTGGCCCCTGCGCTGGTAAGAGTACGGTGCTTGAGTACCTGCGGTCTCAACTACCAGAAGCGGCATTCGTACCAGAGGCTGCCACCCTACTGCTTTCGGGCGGGTACCCGTTGCCTGGTCGAGAGGTAGAGTACAGCGATCACTGGAGGTACAACTTTCAGGGTGCCATACTCGACCTCCAACTGCGACTTGAGGCTTTTTGGGCTCAAGAGGCTCGAGAAACCTACAAGAGAGTGTTGGTGCTCGACCGAGGAGCACTCGACGGAGCAGCATACCTGCCGGGTGGAGCCGAGGAGTATGCGGATACTTACGGGCTCTCGCTGGAGAGTACGCTAGACCGCTACTACTCTATCTACCACCTTGAGTCTCTGGCGACCGGCGACCCTGCTAGCTACGGCAAGCGGGGTAATGCTGAGCGCATGGAGTCGCTCGAGGAGGCTGCGCAACTCGAGCTCAAGACTCGAGAAGCGTGGCGCCCCCACCCTCGCCACACCATCTTTGCTGCCGAACCCGACCTTGTGAGTAAGGCCGAAAAGGTTCTAGGGCAAATCCGGATGGATCTGGCTGGTCTCGACTAGATCGAGAAAGGTTACGGGGAGGACCTTACAAAACCTCCCCCTGATCGGCAGGTGTGTACCTGCCCTGAAGAGTCGAAAACGACGAAATCAGCTACGCACCTCGACAAAGGAGCACTGTATGCGTATCATTCGACAAGGCGATGATCATAAAAGAACAGACTACCATAGCCACAAGTGTTATCACTGTCTATCTGAAATTGAGGTTGATCACAGAAACGATCCTATCTTCTGGAAGAAAGAAAACTATCTTTCTATCGAGAGAAAGTCACCAAGGCCTGGCTGGGAGGAAGATTTCTACATCGAGGCATATGTAGTGACTCGTGAGAGAGGTTATGTAGCCTGCCCTAACTGCTCGGCAACTATTTACCTAGGTATCGAACGGAGAAAAGAGAAGCTGACATTTAGCGAGTACGACAGCCGTAAGAGTTAACTAATTATCAAAGGGAGCCCACATATTAGGGCTCCCCTGACTCGGCCGAACGACGGCCCTGATGAGTCCTCCGCAAGGTGGACGAAAGTCAGAAAACATCTTTAAAAGTTTGTTAAGTAAAAATAATAATATGCAATCATTACAACAAGAGAGAGTTAATAAAAGAACTAATAGATTAAATAGTACTGAAGAACTTATTTTTTTAGATGGCCAGTTAGTCCTTAAAAAATATCCCATAAAAATTCCCTTACCCCTGCTATACGCATCCAAAGCGGAGCTACTGCGCCAATCTAAGACTATTCATTCAAAGTTTACACCTGGTAGAGAATCTCACTCAGATTTACCTGCAACTTGGTTGGTTTGTAAGCAACTTGCTAATAAGTTGCTCGAACCAAGCGGCACCGACCTATCTTTTATCAGGGCAAGTCGACCGCAAGGAGAAATCTTTGCTGACAATTTACACTACGATTCGAGGTATGTTGGATACAGCAAGAAACGTAAAGTGAGAGGCACATTTTGGCGGCCAAGCAAACATCATGAGATTTGGAGGCAATTAATAAATATAAATGATCAGCCTAGGCATTTACAGGTGATTACCACTCCTCTGAATGTGCTTGAGAAACGCAAGATAGACATCTATCAAGAACGCCCTATAGGTAAGACATTGAGTAAATATCAAAGCATTGAAGTCATGCCCAAAAGAGTATTAACACGCAAGATACCAACATCTGAGTCAATAATAATAACAATACCACCATATGATGGTAAGAACTTGTATGTTCTAGAGTTTTGGTCGAGCTGTATACTTCACGCAGGCGTAACAGCCGGTAAAGGTCAATTTATAGCGGCTGCTGCCAAATGGGTAAAACCGAATAATAAAGAAAAAGGTGGTTACTATGCTAGCTAAAACTAAAATACTCAGCATATTAACACCCGTACTAGCCACACAAGGTACTCGTAAACTTCTTGCTCAAACTATTGAGTCTGTGACAAATCAAGTTTTACCTAAAGGTTGGAGCTACGAGTGGATAATCGTAGAAGATGGCCCCAAACCAGTACTAGAAGATTACGAATGGCCAGATATGGTAAGTTATTTCAGCGTCAAAAAGCAAGTTGGTGAGCCATCTGCTCGAACCTTAGCACTAAGTATGGCTCAGGGAGAATATGTGTTGGCATTCGACGCTGACGACACTCTACCACCAAACGCTCTTAATAAAATATGTTCAGCTTTTGAAAATAGTCCAGAGGCAGTTTGGGTAGCCGGTCAAGAGGCTACACCAAGACATAATAAGCCCTACATTAACCACAAAAACACATCGGACTATCTACCAGAAGGTCTTATCCAGCCCAACAAACTTTATCCGTTTTGGTTACGTACGGGTCAATATCCAGTGACATTTCAGTGCGCCTATAAGGCAGAAACACTCTGGAGGTTTGGGGGTTATCCTGCCATGCCATTTGCGGGCGACATCAATCTGCTGTTCGCAGTATCTATGCAGTACCCTGGAGTATTGTTATATGATGTATTACTCAATTATAGACGTTGGTCCGGACAAATGACTGCCCAGAAAGAGTATTTTGCTGCAGAACAGCTCTCATACCAACATGCACATCGATGGATACAGTCCTTGCGGAGGTCAAAACAATGAACAATTTCAATACACTGCAGAAATATCTGGAGAGCCAAAAGATAATTACAATTGATTTACGTCGAATTACAAGAAGGATGGATCCGCTCGATAAAGCTGCCGGAGCGCATATACCTCAACAAGGAGAGATAGATGTATTTGTCGATCATATAAACGACGTAGTTTATAAGGTTGGTCCTTCAGATAAGCTGCCTAAGTATATTATAGATTGGCGGGTCAGTATGCTTGCACACCGTAAAGGAGTAAAAGTTGCACTACCAGTAAAAAAGCCAATACTATTTGAGGGAAAATCAATATATGCAACTCAACACGTAATCAATAAGCATATTCAATCCCCTACGCCACAAAGTGTCGCTAAAGTCCTGCTTGATCTGCACCAAGTTGAGGGTTCAGCAAATATTCCGATTGCAACGAGTAGGCTTAGAGACCTAGCACTATCTGTATTGCAAGACAATAAGGCACCATCAAACTTGAAGTCAGCTATTAAACTACGAGCGTTGCCATTGATTGACTATGTTGAGAAAGATATGCAAACGCACAATACATTGGTGCATGGCGATATACATCTAGGAAATATATTGGCAACTCAACCCCACTCAACTTTGATAGATTTTGAAGACGCCGGCAGAGGCTCTCCTTTATGGGATATAGCGGTCTTAGTGCAGTCATCAACAAGATTTGGATTGGATAACGCTTGGCTAGATCAAATGCTAAATGAATGGCAGAAGTCTTCTAGGGTATCGGTTGATAATATACAGCATTATATAGATTGGAGATGCTGGTATGGAGTCTTAAGCATGCATATAAGAGTACGAGAAGGACGCGGCGATCATAAAGAACTGCAAAGAAGAATGAGATGGGTTGAAAACCCTAGTGATAAAACTAAGTGGAATAGGTGTTGATAATAATTATTTTTTATTAAAACATCTTGGTTTTCTTCGCCACAATGAATTTGAACTCGTGAATATCTACCAGAATAGGTTCTTAGTCATCTTAGTATATAACTTCAAGAATTTACGTTCTTGTCGTTTCCATATCTTGTATTTGGCATCGGATATAGGTAGATCCCAACAACCTACAAACTCTGTGACATCATCATTGAATCCTCTTTTGAACTGATATAGACCGGCCTGGGGGTGTTCGGGGTCATCTAGGTGTGCCTTGGGTGGTACTGCCACTAGATCGTAGCTAATAGCCCCCTGCTCTTTGGCCCATCGCATGGCCTCCCATTGGAGCAAGTATGGCGCCATAAGATTGCGTTTGAGAGGGTACGACCCACCATCTTTGTAGTAGCCTTTTGTGCCAAAGCTTGTGGCAAATATTCCAGCTAGTACATCACTATCGTGATAGGCTACTAGTAACTGTCCCATTTTGGCATCAGCTAGTATCTTCCAGTACATAGCGAAGTAGTCTTTTTTGCGCAAGAAGAATCCTGCCCTAGATTGAGTGGCAGACATCAACGAAAACATCAGATCTACATTTTCATCTGTCATGGGTAATCGCTTGATTTCTACCCCTTTTCTTCTAGCGAGATTGATATTGTATCGAGTTTTTTGTTTGAAGCCCGACAATATCTCATCTTCATCTGGCTCTAGGTCCACGAAAATAGTAGCTTTGAATTGCAAATCAGCACTACTTTTTTGCAAACCAAATTGATGCATATCACAGCTAGAGTCGTGTATCTCCGGCTCAACTTTTATTAGGATAGCTTTTCTATCGATAATACTTATATAAGATTTGAGCTCACGGCAAAAAGATTTAAATCTAGATTCGGATGACTTGTCTGGTTTGAATCCCTTAAAGATACCTGGACCTTTTGCACAATAATATATTGTTCCCAAGAAGCTAGCTGATTTTTCGGCTATGCAAAAGTACATCATATATCCAGCTTGCTCGAATACTAGATAATGAGGCTGCCATTCTACTGTTTTTTTAAATTCATTCCATTCGAATGAGTTATAGATATGACCATTATCTGGATTCTGACGCACCAGCTCATCCCATTGCCCAATCTCTGCTTCTGTAGCGGCTCGAATCATTTCCTGCCTCTCAACTTCTTGTAAGTATTATAAAGACGGTATTTGGCTTTGTTGATGACAATATCATAAGTACCAAGACTACTTACTACTTCCCCGCCAAAAGATTTCTTGTAGGCAGTAAGCCCTGCCCATGGGTGATTCTCTTCACCCTCTGGCGCTATACCCCAAAAGTCAAAGTACTTTTTACCATCTTCTTTGGCATCGAGTATCATCTTCCACAAGTTACTCACACCGACATCATATTGTCGGTTCAGTACCTGATCATTACCAGTATATGCATAGTATCTAGTGTCTCCCCAATCATATATTAGGGAAATACTAGCCGGTGTATCTTCGACTGTTGCTATGTAGTAGCTAGCAATGCCTTGAGATATTAATGACTGGGCCATTTTTTCAAAGTACCAATCAGGGTGGTTTTTGATCTTCGAATGACTAGCTGTATCGTGCATCAGTCGCAAGAACCCTTCTATATTATCAAGTTCAGTGGATTTCTTGACACTAATACCTCTTTTGGGGCCTGTGTTGATCCTGTTGCGATGGCTCTTGCTAAGAGCAGATCTGAGTTCGTCAATAGATTTACTCAGATCCAACACAAGTGTTGTAGAAGGCTCTACATCAGCTACTTTGATCGCTCCAAACTCTTCCATCTCTGACTTAGTAACATTGCCTTTGGGCTCTACTCTTACAAAATCACAATGTAAGTCACGACCCTTGATGGCAATTGACTCCAGAGCATCAAGTGGCTTGTGGTCGACTATTGGATTTTCTACAGCTAATAGGTAGCGGAGACCAGACACTTGTCGATTGAATGCCATCCAGTACCAATCATCAGTAATCTCATAGTAGGGTTGTCTACCAATAGAGCCTTGAAACTTGGCCCACTGACTTGATTGTAAGACGTGTCCATCGCGAGCTTGTATAGTTTTGTCCCAATTGTTTGGTAACTGCATAGATATATTGTATCAGGTTTGTATAGAATACTTTATAGGGTTGAAATTATTAGATATTAGTGTTAACATATATGCACTTTTCATTGCCAACCAAGGAGAGAAAGTTGCAACTTGAACGCGGTGATGTAGTCAAGCTGGGGGCAAACCCGAAGGGTTGTTCCCGGAGCAGTGCGACCAAGATCAGTCAGAAGGGTCCGGAGTTCAAGGTCCTGAAGGTCCGCAAAAAGTGCCAGCAGCTCAGGGGAGTCCCTGGTGTGTTGGTCATGTCCCTCTCCTCGCGGTGGGTGGGCTGGCTTCCCCTGGCTCACATCGAGGTCCAGACGGACTGAGCATCGCCGCCGGTGAATTTGTCTGTACATGTGGGTTCAAGTCCCACCACCGGCACCCCCGGGCTTGTAGCTCAATGGTCAGAGCAGGCGACTCATAATCGCTCGGTTGCGGGTTCGATTCCTGCCAAGCCCACAAAACCCCAGTCACATACAGTGGCTGGGGAATTTTTATGTCTTTATTATGCCTTTTTTGTAACTTCCTAGAACAGTCGCCTGAGCCCCAATAGCTTCTAGCTCCTTAAGCGCTTCTTTTCCTTCGGCCGAGTTTGCTCCTATTTCAAAATCCAAATAAAACAAATAGTGCCAGGCTTTTCCAACTATTGGTCGGCTTTCAATCTTGGTAAGATTAATATTGCGGTTAGCAAAAACACCCAAGGTTCGATAAAGTGCCCCCGCCTGAGTATCATTGTCGGTATGTACTATTAGCGAAGTCTTATCTGCATCTTTTATCAGAGTCTTATTTTTGCTAAAAATAATAAATCTAGTGTAATTTTGTTTGTTTGATTCGATGTCACTAGCTAGTATCTGCAAATCATACAGTTTGGCTGCAGATTCGCTGGCAATAGCAGCTAAATGAATATTATTGGCTTTTGCTACCAAAGCTGCGCTGGCTGAAGTATCGTGCTCTTCTACTCTCTCGGCTTGTGACAAATGGGTGTCCAAGAAATCTTCGCATTGTGCCAATGCAGGTAGTTGTGAATGGACTTGTTTGATGTCAGTGATTTGCGCGTTTTTATTGGCCAGTAAACAGTGATTGATACGCAGATATATCTCACCACTAATCCAAAATTTGTATTTAAGCAATAAGTCATAGACTTCGTTGATTGATCCATACAGAGAATTCTCAATCGCCACCAAACCAAAGTCAGCTCTCCGGTGCTCAACCGATTCAAATACCTCTTTGAAGGTATCACAATGAACTACTTGGTGCTTACCAGAGAAATAGCTTTTGCGAGCGATATCATGATAAGAGGATTCGAGTCCTTGTATAGCAACTTTCATAGCTGTGAATTATAACAAATAACCTGTTGTTATGATAGTATAGTGTTTGAAATATGAAGATATTAGCTATCGAATCAAGCTGCGATGAGACAGCAGCAGCAATAATAGAAAACGACACTATTTTGAGTAATTTTATCTCGAGTCAAATCGAGATACATGCTAGATATGGCGGCGTAGTACCCGAAGTTGCAGCCCGTAGCCATATAGAAGCTATTATACCGGTTATAGAGAAGGCAATGAGTGAGGCTAATACTGACTGGTCAGGTATAGATGCAATTGCAGTCACCAAAGGTCCGGGTTTGCTTGGATCCCTGCTAATAGGGGTAATGACCGCTAAGACGCTGGCAATAACCAAACAAAAACCATTGATAGGCGTCAATCATATCTGGGCCCATGGATTTGCAGCTTTTCTCACAGACAACAAGCCACAATTTCCATTCTTGGCACTGACAGTATCTGGCGGCCATACCACCCTATCTTTGTATAAGGGTGATCTTACAAGAGAAGTGCTGGGTGAAACACTTGATGATGCTGCCGGTGAAGCCTTTGACAAGGTGGCCAAGCTACTCAAGTTGGGATACCCAGGAGGTCCTGCTATTTCAGAGGCTGCAAAAAGTGGAGATGATAGCAAATACGAATTCCCAATAGCCAATATGGGCAAAGACAGTTTGGATTTTAGCTTTTCTGGATTGAAAACAGCAGTTTTACGACAAGTACAACAAATCACAGGCGTCAATCCAGCTGATGAAAAGCTATCCAAGTCATATGATCTTGACCAGAAGACTATATCAGATATTGCAGCTAGTTTTCAGAAAGTAGTTGTACAGGCACTCATAAATAACACCTTGAAAGCAAATGCTAGGTACAATCCTAAGAGTATTGTTGTAGGTGGTGGAGTAGCCTGCAATCAGTTGCTAAGACAAGAGATGCACAAGGTGCTGCCAGATGCTATATTTGTGCCACCTGTACTTTGCACTGACAATGCTGCAATGATAGGTGCATTGTCATCAAAAATGGCTACTAAGAAGTTGTATGTAGGGGCAAATGAGTTGAGTGCCGATTCTAGTCTAGAAGAAATCTAGGCAGCTTGTTCTAGGTCATTATCCGGAGCAGAGGTAATACTAGGCCGTACGTTGAGTGCTTTTACAGAAGCTACAAAATCATCTTTTTCGACATTCTTAGCGTCTATCTCGGCTTGAGTGGCCTCTATATCGCTCTCTATTCTGGCTTGTTTTTCTTGATAATCCTTGAGTTTGTCAGCGAGTTTTTTAAGTTCTGAGTCTATTGCCTCTATCATGCTATTGAGAGTTTCTTCTGCCCTAGTCTTTTTGTTGTCTTCTGCTTCTTGAGTATGTGTCTCATTGTCATTTGGCCCAGGACTAACTGGCTTCTGATCTGCGTCACTAGCGACAGCTTCTCTTTCATCATCACTTAACGGCTCTTTTACGATCTGCTTGACTGCATCTTTGTCGGTTTCTTCTTTGGGTATATGGGCTTCATCTGGCTCGACTGTAGTTGTTGGAATAGCTGCAGTTTCTATGGTTGCATCTCCAGGTTCGTTACTTGAGTTAATATCATTTTCGGGTATGACTGTGTCATAAGGAGATGCTGGGATATCGTGCTCTTCGTCCCTTGTAGTTCCACTTTGCTGGCCCGAGCCTAACATGGTTGCTGCATCATCATCGATGGCCTCATCAGGAGCCTCAGCACCCGGCGCATCAGTTGAGGTGCTTTCCATGGTAACGGGAGCTTCTTCTGTCGCCATTGCTGTAGTATTTGTATCGTTAGGTGAATCTACAGTTTCAGCAGGTACGGTCATTTGGCCAATATTGGTAATACTACCAGTTACTGTTGGCTCTTCTGCATTTGGTGTACTAGGTGCTTCATTCATTGCGGGGGCTTCTGGTGAAGCAACTCCAGGTGTTACTGGCATATCTGGCGCTGTAGGCTGATCAATTACTGCTACTCCCCCACTAGGATTCTCTGCTTGCATTTGTGGCGGGACTGGGCTCATGCCATCAGGGTTGCCACCCTCTACTTTGTCTTCATGTGATGGTGCTCGCTGATCCCATTGGTCGTCTATCTCTAGCGGACTATATATATCTTTTAACACTTTGTTGTTCCTCGTAATAATTAAATAACTATATTTGCTACTATTGTACGAAAACATAAGCATAAGTGTCAAATATCTTGCAATAATTTGTTACTCGCAATTTATATCTGAAAATGCTACAATTTTAGCTATATATTTGTGAGATAGTAGTAAATACAATATGAATAAATCTGAATTACCCAAATCATACAATCCATCTGATTACGAATCAGATATTTATGCTATGTGGGAGAAAAGTGGTGCCTTCTCCCCTGCTGGTGATAAGTCTAAAGAGCCATTTAGTATCATCATGCCCCCACCCAACGCAAATGGACTATTGCACACTGGCCATGCAATGTATGTGGTAGAAGACATCATGACTAGGTTTGCACGCATGCAAGGTCGCCCGACACTATGGCTGCCTGGGACTGACCACGCTGGTATTGAGACCCAAGTGGTTTTCGAGCGTGTCCTAGAAAAGCAAGGCGAATCTCGGTTTGATTATTCAAGAGAAGAACTCTACGAAAAAATCATGAAGTTTACGATGGATAACCAACACAATATATTGGATGGATTCAAGCGGCTTGGGTTCTCTGCGGATTGGAGCAAGCTCAAATTTACCCTAGATAAAGATATCATTGAAATAGTTTATGAGACTTTTCGCAAAATGCATGATGATGGGCTGGTCTATAGAGGAAATCGAATAGTCAATTGGTGCCCTCGTTGTCATGCTGGATTTGCCGATATAGAACTCAACTATCAGCAAAGAATCGATCCGTTGTACTACATCAAATACGGTCCTTTTGTGCTTGCTACAGTTCGACCTGAGACTAAGTTTGGTGACACAGCTATAGCCGTGCATCCCAAAGATGATAGATACGTAGGATATGTAGGTAAAGAAATAGAAGTAGATGGATTGCTCGGTAAGTTTAAGCTAAGAGTGATAGCCGACGACTTTGTAGATCCAGAGTTTGGTACTGGCGTGGTCAAGGTAACACCCGCACATGACGCAAATGACTGGGAGATGGGACTGCGACACAAGTTAGAGGTCAAGCAAGTGATAGGCACAGACGGTAAGCTTACCGATATAGCAGGTAAATACGCAGGCATGCCTGCTGAAGAAGCACGGACTCAAGTCGCTAGTGACCTGGAAGAAATGGGCCTTATGGATCATATAGATATGAATTACTCTCACTCAGTAGCAGTGCACGATCGATGCGGTACTGTCATAGAACCACTTACTACCGAGCAGTGGTGGGTGTCTGTAGAAAAACTTAAAAAACCTGCGATAGATGCTGTAAAAAACGGTGATATCAAATTTTATCCAAAACGATTTGAGAAAATGTATATTAATTGGTTAGAGAATCTACGTGACTGGAATATATCTAGACAGATAGTTTGGGGTATTCGTATCCCGGTATTTTACAATGCTACAAACGACAAATCGAAGCCAGAATATATCATATCAACAGATGAATCAGAGGCAATCAAGGTGTATGGAAAAGACGGATACGAAGCCGAGACAGATACATTTGATACATGGTTTTCTAGCTCTCAATGGCCATACGCAACGCTTATGAGTACTGGTGATTTCGATAGATTCTATCCTACTTCAGTGATGGCCACGGCACAAGAAATAATCTATCTTTGGGTCGCTCGTATGGTAATGATGGGTATATATCGAGTTGGTGATATACCATTCAAGGAAGTTTATATCTGGGGTACTGTTACTGATAAGTCCGGCAAGAAGATGAGTAAAAGTCGCGGCAATGTAATGGACCCTCTGGAAACAATTGATAAATATGGAACTGATGCTTTGAGACTAGCTCTGACTATAGGTATTACGCCTGGTAATAAAGGTGCAGTATTTGAAGAAAAGATTGCTGGATATAGAAATTTTTGTAATAAACTCTGGAATGTAGCTAGATATATCATTTCCAAGACTGAAGATCTCTCTTCCCTATCTGAACCAAAATTATTTTCACCTGCCGATCATTGGATGATTAGTCAGGTTAATTATACTATTCAATCAGTCAATAAGAATATGCCAAAGTATAGATATTCGGAAGCCGGTCAACAGGTATATTCCCTGCTCTGGGATGATCTCGCCGACAAGTACTTAGAATATTCAAAGACTTCCACCAATCCAGAGGTATTGGCATATAGTCTAGATACGATACTGCGTCTCCTCCACCCCTTTGCACCATTTGTAACTGAAGCTATTTGGCAAGAGCTACCATGGAGAAATACTATCTTAATAACCGAACAATGGCCAAACGTAACTAACAACTCAGACAAAGATCAAGCCAAGAAATTCGATAAAGAAATCATCTCAATACTTGCAGAAAAACAATCCAATGCAAGTGCTATAAAAATAGCAAAACTAAAAAAAGAGATAGTAACAAAACAGAACTTTGAATCAATTATTTTAAATAAAATAGACAATAAGCAATTTATAGATAATGCACCAAAAGAAGTGGTGGACCAACAAAAGGAGCTACTTCAAGCTACTCAAAAAGAAATTGCAGATCTAAGAGCAGAACTTGAAAAAACAACTCAACAATAAAAAAATATTCATATATCTAGCTATAGTATCGTCAGTTATTTTTGGATTGTACATCGTAGTGATGATGCCAGAAATAACCAGCTGGAGGTTGAGACAATCCGATAGCTTGATTGAGAAGGCCAATAGAGTAGAGGATGATGGACAGAAGTACTCTTACTTGAAACAGGCAAATATTATTGGATTTCGAGATCCTATAGCTAGTAATGAGCTAGCAAATTTTTGGATAGATAGGGGAGAGTACAAGAAGGCTATAGATGTATATCTGAGTAATATAAAAGATCCCAATTACTCAGCACTCGGTATATTGGCCCTCAAAGCAAGGGATTATGATCTGGCAAATGAGTATTTCCAGAGGGCTACAAAAGATAATCCGACCGCAGAATCCAACGCCGGAGAAGCTGTCGCTCTATACAATCTAGAGAAGATCAATGAGGGGTGTGATAAGGCCAATACCGCCATCAAACTAAACCTCAAGAGTGAGCTTGCCAATAAAGCCGTGGAGAGTTGCATAATACTTGGGGGGACCCAGTCTGATTCGGTACGTGCGACCGATATATCGGCACTGAGCGAGAGAGCGATAGGTTATAAGCTATTGGATTCATTGGTATTCAACCAGGGCGAGAAGAGGGTAAATGCTATAGCTGACAAAACTGCTTTTGATTATTTGTTGCTATCAAAGCTATTGGCATCTCAGGGCGATATCGATGGAGCTATTGCAAAGATAGAGGAGGGGATAGCTATAGACAAATCCATAGCTGATCAATATATACATGCTATTAAGTTATACAAGATCAAGAATAATGATAGCAAGATACAAGAATATCAAAATCGTCTTGACCAGCTCAAGTTTGAAAAATATCGGTAACTGGCAATTTGGCCAATTTCACAAGAATTGATTTATTGAGAAAACATTGTAAAATAGTTTGTTTAATATTCGTAATATATGATGTATAGAATTGTTCCGACCTAAATACATAAAGTATTATGTGCTTGGGTTGAACCCATATCTTCATACGATATGGGCAACTATACTGAAATAGTTTGCCTAGGGATATAATAGTGCCTTCTCAACTCAGTTACTTCCTCCAAAGAATGCCGAAAATATGGCTGATATTGTCCATATGAACGCCATTACTATGTAATAGATGATCAAAGCTATGGTCTTGGAGAAAATGATGATGAGAGATGCAAATACTGCCAGCAATAGCCACAACAAGAATGTCAAAAGACCTTGAGGTGGTTCGGTGTTGTCATTCCGGCCCATCTGGACTCCTTAAGCTAGTAGGTACTTTTTGCAGCCCCGATAGGGGATAGGGGTATATTAACATAATAATGATAATAGTCAAGGTTTGATATTAATATCAGATTCGCATAGCACCAGTTAGTACCGCATGTGTCTCAGCCTAAACTTACAATTACTTGTAAACTTGGGTTGAGGCGAGGTAGCTTGAGCTACCTCGCCGGAGGAGTTTGGGTTGGCTATTCTCCTCAGGAGCCAGAACGATGCACTACAGCTGTAGGCTTTATACCGCTCGTTCAGCGGAGTAGGGACGTACTACGACCCGTTGCCTTGCTGAGGCTCGGACGGCACGATGATCGCCGACTGCCCGCCGGGCCAACAGGAGAACCCTGCCGGCACACGCTGTCCAGCCTCCACCATGTCAGCCAAGGTGTCGAGACACCTCGAGACGAGCACGTTGGGGGCGTTGGAGACGCTGTCCGAGAGCTCGTTGTTGGCGCGAGCCTGCGCCTCGGCGGTCAGCTCACGTTGCTCAGCGATGCGGGTGTTGGCGATCTCCGCCTGGAACTCGTTGAGTCGCCTCTGTGTGTTGTCGTCGTAGCGGATCAGCGGGATCGTGATGCTGTCCACCTCGATCCGCTCACCCACACGCTCCACCATGTCGGCTTCGACTTCCTCGGCGAGCTGACCCAGGTTGGGTAGGCCCTCCGAGCTTCCGGTGCTGACGGCATCGAGGGGATTGAACTCCCCGAGCACTTGGTTGAGCGAGGCGTTGAGCTCACGCGTCACGACCGAGTTGCGGATCCTGTTCATCCCTCGGTAGTCGCGGTAGAGGGCGTCGCCTTCCGCCTCGGCGATCCGCCAGCGGATGGTATTGTCCACGCATGCCGTGCTCTGGTTGCCGATGCGGATGTCGGTACACGGACCGTCGGTGCCCTCACCACCACCGTCACCGGCGTAAGTGTCGGTCTGGATGCTGGCATCCAGTTCGGGTACCTTCTGCCACGGCCACTTGGTGTGGATGCCGTTGCTCAGTGTGTCGGTCGGACGACCGAAGGTCGTCACCACACCGATGTGGCGGGTGTTGACCACCGTGAAGCTGCTGAGCACGAGCAGCAGGATTCCCAGACCGAAGACGGCGATGGAGAACCAGTGAGCGATGTTGTAGTTCTCGTCGCTCACGAACTCGTGCTTTCGGCTGTAGATGAGCACCGTCACGCCGATCGGGATCAGCAGTAGGGCGAACAAGAAAAGCCACGGAAGGGGCATACCCCAGTCCTTTCGTCAGGCTTCTCGCCGAAGCGAGATAGCATCAATGAACACTCTGACCGTTCGATCAGTAGCTGCAGTATAATATCATAAAAGGACTAATAAAGCGATATATAACTTTGCGTAACATCAGACTTTATATCATACAAAAAGCCGGTGGTATACACCGACTCTTTGTATGGCGGAGAGAGAGGGATTCGAACCCTCGCGGGGGATTGCTCCCCCCTACCGGTTTAGCAAACCAGCCCCTTCAGCCACTTGGGTACCTCTCCTCGTCATAATTATGCTTTTGTATGCGCTTCATAGCTAAGCCACGAAGCTTCTACTGGAGTATAACTATTCCTTTCAAATGACTAACTGGGGTTTATCATTTGATTTGGATAATTATATTATTTACAAATTGGCGGAGAGGGTGGGATTCGAACCCACGAGACCCTTGCGAGCCTGACAGTTTTCAAGACTGTTCCCTTAAACCACTCGGGCACCTCTCCACGTCTAAGCCATAGCTATAGTCTACGTGAAATCTTGGTAAGATTCCACTTCGGCAACCGCTATGCTTTTCCTCGCAAAAAATCAAACATCCCGCAAACGGGATTTGGTTTAATTTTTTGATTTTGGAAATGCTACGACGGAGTAATTATACCTTAAAAATACGATTTGGCCAATTCTTACTGGTCATTTGTAATGAGGATGAATGCGTAATATTATAGATAAGGCTTCAAGTTGGAGCTGACAGATAATTCTGTCTCGTACCTAGGAGAGAAGACATGCAACAACATGTGAAAGAAGGGCTGACTGAAGAGCAGTTGAGTGTCTATAGAGAAATACAGAATGTGCTTTCAAGTATTCGAACTGCAAACCATGAGGATCTTCGTAGACTCATGAGAATCATCGATGATCTGACAGAGCAGCTACAAGCATCAAGGGCATTGCAAGTGCCCGATGGCTATGAGATCAGGTGGGGTATCACCGCTGACATCTTGACCGTCCCAGAGCCACAGTTGGTCCGAGTTGTCGATGTCGACGAGCGCACTCAAGGCGTCTTGCCATTGCAGGGGATCGCTGCTGAAGATGCGGCATAGACGCTGAATCAATGTCTATCTAATACATAAACGACTAATGGGTTACCCATTCCCGGGTGTTATTCACTCAAATAAGCTCTATCTGAGTACTTAAATCATTGAATATTGAGATAGAGATCATAGTGGTTGTGCTAGACATTTTATAGCTGATGTAGCATAATAAAACCAACAAATCATGCAAGAAGATAATACTCCACAACAACAATCCAATCAACCCGCTGAAGTGGGTGGGGTAGAGCTGGTTGGAAAAACCGTAGAAGAACGTAAGCCGGATCCGAGTCAAAAGAAAGAATCGGCCCTCACAAGGTATTTTGGCCTGGGTAAAAAGAAAAAAGCTCAAGAACAAGCACGTCCTAAGCCGAATGTTCCTGAAACTGTATTGCTACAATGGACTGCTCCTGAATTTGTACAGACACATAAGCCAGTAGGCTGGTATGTATTATTTGCACTATTCTTTTTGGTGCTAATAGCAATTGCTATATTTACTCGACAATATATAACTGTAGGACTTTTCATGGTTATGGGGGTGGCAGCATTGGTATATGCCAATAGGCCACCACGTACCCTGAGCTACACAGTGAGTAACTATGGAGTATCTGTGGGAGACAAAAAGTACTTATTTGATGACTTTGATTCGTACTATGAAGCAAATGATTATGGCCAAACTGTCATAGAGCTAGTACCCAATAAACGATTTGGTACACTGGTAAGTTTGCCGCCGGCCGAGCATCACCTGCAAGAAGTAGAAGAAACACTTTCGAAGATGTTACCAAAAGTACCCAATAGAGAAGATTTTGTAGACAATATATTTAGAAAATTACGCTTTTAGATTTTCTATTATCACTTTTGCATCATCAGCTCGTTCATCATTTACTGGGTGAGTAACTCTCTCGATTTGATATTGAAGACCTGACTTTTTCAATACAGATTCAAATTCTTCTAGCATGAAGCTAGGAACAGGAGAAAGGTATGCTTTGCCGCCGGGTTTAAGGACTCGACTTATCTCAGCCAATATTTGCAGTCTTTCGTTTTCATTCTCAATATATACAGGAAAAACTGCACTTGATATTACTGTGTCAAAAGAGTTATCTGCAAAAGGTAATTCTTGTGCAAGACCAGCCACAGATTGAGCTAGCCACTCAGTAGCAGAAGGTTCAGTACCATATTCAGATTGTGTTTTTATTAGTATTCTGTTGTATTCTCCAATCAGATTAGGGTTGAGAGAGACTACATCTACCCCGTGACCCGCAGCTTCTTTTGAGAAAGTTTCATTTATACCAGACCCTATATCTAGAACTTTGCCCTTTAATTGGGACAAATCTAAATCATGTTGGATGAGATATTCAGATAAATTTTCATCAAATTCAGGAGTATACAAAGCCCTTAAGAGCATTCTATCATCTCTAGTTTTGGGCGATTGAGGAAAATTATCTGGTACAGGTTCATTCATAATTACTGGTGCGCCCGGCAGGATTCGAACCTGCGACCTCCAGTACCGCAAACTGACGCTCTATCCAGCTGAGCTACGGGCGCTCGTCAGAAATCTGCTTCAAATATCATTATACTTCAAGTAATAATTGATACTTCTACAGATTTCTATCTATCTATCTTGTAAACATCCTTACATTCTAGGTTTGTAAAAACGGGTAGAATTTAGAATTAACAGATAGTATTATACAAATATTTGACCATATTTGATAGTGTAGATGATATTATATATAGACCAATGAAGAATATATCTATATTTACCAAACCTAGCACCAAGGCAAGGGCTGTAGAAAATCAGCTAGAACAAGCATTACAGGGAATTGAGATAGAGCCCCAAAAACCTATAGTGATAGCTATCGGTGGAGATGGCACTATGCTGATGGCTATCAAAGAGCATGAACTCGAGGATATGTCATTTATAGGTATATCGGCAGGACACTTGGGATTCTTGCAGACACTTAAGCCCGAAGACATACCTATACTTGTGGACTCTCTGCAAAAAAACGCATTTACCACTATATCGGCTCCGTTGCTCGCAGTGCGCTATGCAAATACCGAGAAAGTTTTGGGGTATGGATTTAATGATATTACCATCGAGAGATCTGGACCTAGAGCTGCGAGATTTGAGCTCCATGTCGATGACAATGCGGGCACATTTATAGGTGACGGTATCATATTCTCAACACCACTTGGTTCTACCGCATATTCACTGGCAGCTGGTGGACCTATTATAGATTCTAGAGCTCAAGACGTCTTCGTGGTCAGCCCTAGCAACCCACATGTATCACCACTATATTCTAGCCTGCAACGTCCTCACGTGATGCAGAAAGGGCGAATCATCAAGATCGAGTCCACTTCCGAAGATTTGCAAGAACGACCCATACAGCTCTCGATAGACGGCACAGTGATAGATAAGAACCTTCTACAGCCCATAGAAGTTTATGTATCAGATAAGTGTGTGAATTTATTGGAGCTCAAAGAAAAGGACTTTCATAGTCGGATCGACAAGAAGAGGCTAGGGAACTTTTAGAGATTATCAGATAAGAAATTTCTAAGTCCTTCGATGTCTTTTTGATTCTCATCGTAGAAGTATGTTTTGATACCTACTGATTCGGCGCTTTGCTTCGCTTTATCATTGTGCTCGAAATAGACTACATCGCTAGCACTGAGATTGAAGTGGTCGAGCATTTGTATGAAATATTCGGGATCGGTTTTTTCTGGGTCGTGTTGCAATGTGAAAAGTTCGTAAGGCAAATACGTGAGCCCAAATTTCTGGATCTCTTTGTTGTTGGCATTGGTTAGTATGATCTTCTTGTTGGGATAGGTATCGAGCATGTCGACCATTGGCTTGTATAGACCTTCTTCTTTTAGTACTAAGGCACCTATAGCGTCTACTAATATTGTTTTCATATTGGTATTATAGCAGTTTGGCGGAGAGGGTGGGATAGCGGCTACGCCTTCTCCTTCGGTGCTCGTCAAATATACAAGCAAGCTTGATATTTGCTCTGCGCACCTCATGCGCCGAACCTACGGTTCTCATACGCTCAATCAAAATATGGTTATGACAAGAGTCACAACCATATTTTGGCGGAGAGGGTGGGATTCGAACCCACGGTACACGTAAATGCACACTGCTTTTCGAGAGCAGCACCTTCAACCACTCGGTCACCTCTCCTC
>DAOLHK010000009.1:0-29883 GCA_035329105.1 Candidatus Saccharimonadota bacterium
AGTTGTGCTTTTATCTTGGTAGCGGGGGTAGGATTCGAACCTACGACCTCCAGGTTATGAGCCTGACGAGCTGCCACTGCTCTACCCCGCGTCGTCGTCGAACGATTGCTATCAGCTTCAGAAACAACTAATAGAAATTTCTTTTACTTTTCGCAAGTCACTCTCCTCTTCCAAAAAAGAAACATTCACGTTGTTCATTCGGATTCTTTTTAGGGCTAAGGAATGTTGATGATACTTGGAAATTATAGCTCAAATCTAACATTTTTTCAAGTACTAGATAGTGGCTTGTGGATTGTCACTACCTTAAATGTACCGTCAGGCTTTGGCTTTTCTACCACAGTGTAGGTAATACCTAAAGATTCCAGGCACTTAAAGAACTCTTTTTCGTCATATGGTGCTTTGTTGGACTCAAATAGTGGCAGAATATAGGCTTTACCGCCTGGAGATAATACTCGATATATTTCGCTAAGTGCATAAGGATAGTCGACTGGATCCAACAGCTGTAAAGAAGCAGTAGCAAATATCGTATCTATGCTCTCTGACTTGATTGGCATCTCTTGTACTATTGCTGCAACAGACTTAGGACCGAAACTCGGCTCTACAATCTTAGTATTGTATCTAGTGGATGGATATATTAGTTTTGGATCAATAGAGACAACGTCTTTCTTGTAAAAATGCTTTAGGTCTCTTGCAAATCGTTGGTACTCTCCGGAGCCTATGTCCAAGACTTTTCCCTTTATGTCGTCAATGCCTATATCGGCTGTTTCTAATATCAAACCCACGCTAGCATCAGAATAAGTTGATTCGAGTGCTCTTTCTGTACTTTCTTTTCTATCGAATTCTTTGTTGCTGGGTGGTGTTGGGATAGGTTCCATACATCAGCTACCAAACAAAAATTCACGCCATTGTTGCCAATGCGACTTGGACATCTCGTACTCGTCTTTGTCTTGAAGCTTAATATTCTCAGCTGGTACTTCAAATGTTTGGTTGTTGTCTTTCTTGACTATTACTACTGACTCACCAGGCTTTTGTAAGCCAAGCTTCTCTCTTGCTAGCCGATCTTGATAGCTTTCTGTCCTATAATACGTCACTTTGTAGCCAAGCTCCTCTATCTGAGATTCCATTTGTGCTATCTCTTGCTCTAACTCATCAGACTTAGATCGGAGCTGATAATTCTTGCCAGTCTCATTAGTTAGAATAGCAAACATATATAGGATAAAAATCAGTCCTATCCAGAATATTGTTTTTGAGAAATTGAATACCTTTCGCATAATCTATATATTACCATAGCCGATATAGCTAAGGCTTTAGAGATCTACTGACAATTGTTTTTGTATCTCTAATGGACTGCTTTTCTTGGATTTCTTGGTAGCTATCTTCTCTAGCAAAGTTTGGTTGTCTATAGTTGTTATCATCTGCCAATGGTTGATATGAAGACTGGATTTGTCTATATCTATCTCCAGCCAGTGCAGATGCACCCTGCTCACATAGGTCTTGGGTAGCTTGAGGTGAGTCTTAGTACTCTCTACCATTTCTACACCACAGCCGGTGTTGGCATAGAATCCATTTTGTAGCTTTCTAATCTCAGCGCGGTGAGTATGCCCGGTAATGTAGCCGATATTTTTGTCAAAGTTGATAAGGTCCTGAGCTTTTTGGCGAGCTAGAGCATTATGATGACCATCTGGTCCAAAATTGGATGGAACTGTCTTGGCACGAGAAAGTAGCTGGAACAGTATGAAGACAATAGCCACAAAGAATCCTAGCACTGTAAAAAACACCGCGACTTCCGTGATGACAAGTATACGCGAAATATCAGCCGGTGAGAGTCCAGTAGCAATATATATGTCATAACCCACTATCAAACGTAATATCAGAGTAATCACTATGGGTATCAGCAGCCACCAGGACTTACTGAGCAGTTCTCTATAAAATACCCTAGAAGCAACAAACTTTGGAAACTGATGAGGCTCGGCTAGATGACTAATGCCAGATATTAGCTTGCCTTGAGACTGAATTACCATTGGCAAGGCTTTTTGTACCAAATACTGACCAAAGGGCTTATCGTGTGGATCGCGCGGATCTTCAAAGGTATTTTCAGGATCTAGCATATGGCCATGCTCAAATAACACTGATTTGATGCCTTCCTTGGTGTTGATGTTGAGCTCAAACGCAAAACATATATTGGCTTTGAATGTTTTTATAAGATATTGTTGTTGGGACTCATCCCATCCCAGCGCACCATCGTGATTGCCCACCACAAATACTATTTTGTTTTTGGGTTTTTTCGACAGAGCTATAAGGCTATTGGCAAATTTCTGATGAGCTTTTATCGACCTCTGAACGGTCGGCTTCTCACCGGCCCACAATTCAAAGATATCTCCATTGAGCACTACAATAGCGCTTGATTCTTGGTTGAGTGAGTTTATCTGTTTGGATATCTCATTGTCTACATTGGCACTAGCCTTGGTTTTTTTGGCGCCAAGATGGATATCACTCAACACGATGAGCTTAGTTTTGGAGCCCACTAGATATGTGTATTTGTCTTGTACCGGATTGTTTTTGGTCATACAAGTATATATTTTACTGATAATACAGTTAATTTACCAATTTATAACGCAACGCACTTGGACCGATACCAATTTTGGTACGTTTATAAGCTTATGCTTGTTGTAAAATCTATACCAAAAAAATACAATAGAAGCATGTACCATAACTCTACCAATACAAGGACAGTAGATATCAGTAAATTCAACAAGTCTGCTAAGCAAGATGAGACTCATTCTGATAATGTTAGTTCAAGGATAGATGTTTATACTACAGGTATTTTTGTAGATGATGCTGATATGGTCACTATCAGGCCAAATATCATCACTCGTGAAGATAGTATGGTCAAGGGTCCAATGCCAGAAAGTGTAGTCGCTGAAAACGCTGCAATAAACTCACAAACACTTCGCTATCAATCAGAGCTAGAAACCCAGAAGAGGATTCAGCAAATACGCACTCGAGCATTACTACACCAATACAATGCACCAAAGAAGATCGATGGACTCAAGCAAAGCAGTGATAGCTGGAAGTTAGTGATAGCTTATGCCGCTGCGATATTGTTACTAGTATTGCTAGTCGGTCCATTTTTTAGTCATGTTGCTAGTGCACTTTCGGCTTTTTAAACAAGTAGGTCTATATGCCAAAGAGTAAAATACAAAAATTTATCGCACACAAGCCACTGGGTGAAGTCACCGAGTATAGTATCACCACACCCGCACAGAGCGCATACCTACGCCAACACACTCCACCACCTGCCACCAAGCGAAAAGTTGTCACTAGAGACCCTAGCAGCAGTCGAGCCGTACAGGACACCGCCAAGCTTCAGGCCAAGATCAATGAGATGCGTTCTAGGACACATCAGACCAATTTCTCTAGCACTGGCAACAATACCGCAAGCACTACAGCTTCTATACAAAAACAGATTAATCAGCTTAACAACTAAAAGCTCCTAATAGGAATAAATACAAAAAGACCCTTATGGGTCTTTTATTATTTCTGGTGGGCCTGGTAGGAATTGAACCTACGACCAATCGGTTATGAGCCGACTGCTCTAACCACTGAGCTACAGGCCCGTGTCTTCGTCAAGGAAGTAATACTCACTTCTCTAACCTGATAATAATAACTTATTTTTTTGTGAAACGCAAAAAGCGCCTCGAAGGCGCTCTTGCGATAAACAATTGCTTATTTACTTGTTTGACTTTTTCAAGATTGGCAAACCAGTTCGTGTGTTTTCGATTACTTCGTATCCTTCTGGTAGCTCATCGATAGCACCGTCTTTGATTTCTTTTGCAAAGAAGAAGATGTTTTGTAGTCTTCCGCCTTTTAGCGTTACTTCACGCTGGTGTAAATAATATGTTTGACCTTTTGAGTTTACTTGTTCAAATGCCATTAAATTTTTCCTCCTCGTTATTAATACTTCTGAACTCTAGGTTATTAGAGGTAGAAATCATTGTCAATAGGTGAAATCGACTTTTGTTGATTTTACAGATTGGAATATTATTTATGACCTTGACTACATCTGTTGAAATATTGCTTGATTTGAAATTCGACCAGGTGTAGATTTATACATAAAAACTTTGCTCGAAGTTGTTGACATGTTCGCATACTGTTCGTTATAATGATTAGTAAGTAAAACGGAGGAATAAATGAAACAAGCGCTTACTAAGAAACAACGAAAAACATTAGACTATATATCTACATTTATAGAACAACGCGGATACTCACCAAGTTATCGCGAGATAGCCAATGGCCTCAAGCTCAACTCTGTTGCTACTGTGGCTCAACACATCGATACTCTGGTCGCCAAAGGGTTGTTGGCCAAGGGCAACAACTCTGCACGTTCTCTCATGCCCGTAGAAGAGCTACAGGAAGAGATGAAGAAGCCTATGGTGGGACTACCTATTCTGGGTCTTATTGCTGCTGGTAGCCCTATAGAGACTATCTCTGGGCACAAAGAGACCCTAGAAGTACCGGCATTTATGGTGGGCAGTAAGAACTCCTATGTATTGCAGGTCAAGGGCGACAGTATGATAGAAGACGGTATCAACAGCGGCGACTACGTGGTGGTACAAGAAAAAGACACGCCCAGCAATGGCGAGATCGTAGTCGCTCTTATCAACAACTCAGAGGCTACTCTAAAGCGATACTACAAGGAAGCTCGACGCATACGCTTGCAACCTGCTAACTCTAGCATGGAGCCTATCTATGTAGATGCAGATACACCTCTAAAGATTCAAGGTGTGGTAATAGGTCTTATTCGCAAGTACTAGTTTTCTGCTTATTCTATTATTAACATCCAACTAACCAGTACTTTGTAGACATATATAATCGCAAATATACCTATTGAAGCAAGTAGCAAATCAATAAAGGCTGAAATCCATTCTGATTTGATATTTACTGCAAACTCTACAAACCAATTATTCACTATTGGGAAGAATAACATGACAGTAAGTATCGAGAACGCCACAAGAGCTGCAAATAGGCCAAATTCTACCAATGGCCACTTCTTCAATTCTTTTTGTTCGGATTTGGGACTAACATATTCCTTCTCTACTGTCACTTCGTTACGAGCCTCATAATATATACTGTATAGCCAATACAGTACCGAGTAAGCCACAAGCCCTACAGCTATCCAAAATATCACAAGCGTTGCCAAGTTGAGATAAGGCAAGGACAACCATGCCTTAATCTGATCGGTAAAGCTGGCTTGCACATCTGATTTGGATAATATAGTCTCGCTGGTAATGACCTGCAGAATAACTCGGATATTAACTATAGCCAAAAGCAGAAGGCCAGATGATAATATTCTAATTATCTGCTTTAGATTGAGCCCAAATACCTGTACAGCCTGTTCTTTGTCGAGATGCATTTGTACTTTTACTGTGCGCTATCAGTCTTTGATACGCTAAGTGTGATGCTAGTCTTATTTGCCGAGGATTTGTCAGAAGCCAATATTACTAGCAATGTACGATCACCTTTGACATAGGTAGCACCCGAACCACTTTGTAGAGTTATCGAAGTTGTATCTTCTGAGCTTTGCCATCCGTTTTTGGTAAGTTCACTAGTATAATAATCTGATATTTTTGACACACTATCATTACTCACTAGACTTGCGCTGTAAGAATCTTTACCGGTACTAAGAGACGCAATGACATCTGATGGCTCATAGATAGGTACATCGCTGGGAAATCCATCTGGAAGCTTGGCATTTTCACCCACTGATACAGACTCTCCGTCTTTATTGACTGTGACTGTCTTCTCTTGCGTGTTGATATCTAGTCCTGCATCCTTCACTGCCTTGTTGGCTGAGTAAAATAAAGCCCATATTGCACCGACTGATATTAGCATAAATACTATAGACAAGATTATTGCAGCTATAGAAAGGCCTCTGCCTTTTTCGCCACTTTTTTTGATACCAGACAGGGCTACTATACCTAGTATCAATCCAATAATTGGAAAGAAGAAAGCTAGTATTATAGCTGCTATTGCCATACCGCTAGTCTTGGTACCAGCTGGTTTCGCCACTGGCGCTTCTACTGGTTTGCTAGTGGTTGGTTCTGGTTGTTTATTTGCAGGTTTTGATGATTTATCTTCGGGCATTTTAACTCCTTAAATTAGTTTACTTACCCATATGTTAAAACTATTATGTTTGTGTTGCAAGTTTGTACTTATAGCAAAAAAGATCCTAAATATAGGATCTTTTTATGAGTTTTTACTGACTTATGCAGTTTTTGGTTTGGGTAGTTGGTATTTTGCATCTCCAAATGCAAGCATCAACATACCTATAGGACTAAATATCATTAAGCCAAATATTGCAAATACTGTACTTTTACCGAATGCTTGAGCAAGAGCTAGCATGACCATAATAATCACAACAATGTTTACAAACGGAATAAATAGTAGCAACAACCACCAACCAGGTTTGCCAGCAGTCTCAATCATAAGATAGGTGTTGTAGAGCGGGATTAGAGCACCCCAGCCAGGTCTACCAGCTTTAGTAAATATCTTCCACAGGGCTACAATCATGATAACTCCGACGACCAGTATTACTAAGAAATAAGCCGTCAT
Organism: Candidatus Saccharimonadota bacterium; assembly: GCA_035329105.1. Lineage (GTDB taxonomy): Bacteria > Patescibacteriota > Saccharimonadia > CAILAD01 > BJGX01 > JAUPVL01. The sequence continues at coordinate 6,613 of DAOLHK010000009.1, forward strand.
GAATGCTACAACAGCTGCTGCTGCACCAGGATCGGTGGTGGTAACTGTGGTTGTTGAATAATCGTACATTTTAAAATACTCCTTTTTAATTATTATACTTTGAACTCATTGTACAACTAATATATAGGAATATAAATAAGCATAAGTAAAACTCCCACAAATGAGGGAGTTTTACTGAGTTTGCTTTATGTATTGTTATCGATGGAAGAATGGTCTTGGGAGAATGACTTTGGGGTCAATGCCCTTATCTTGTAGCCATTGTCTCATTTGATCGCGTACACTCTGCATAGCTTCATGACGCTCTGTCTTGTCTTCTATCTGACGATTTTGTTTAATCTGATCACGATGCAGCTTCATCTGTTCAATTATTTGATTTTTTTGCTCTTCTGTAATTTTCCCGTCTGCAACGGCTCGATTTAATCTTTTATTGAGATGTTCTAGTCTATCTTGTTTATTGTGCTTGGATTGTCTCATCTCATTTCTTTGTTCCATACCATTTCGGTTGTCTGCCTGCGCAACACCAGCTGCTCCACTCATGAGTACTACAGTTGCAAGTGATAGTGCTACTAAGGCTATTTTCTTATTATGCGTCATAATTATCTCTCCTTTGCTTAATTATTATTGCAATATTAATAACCATACATCCGCACAACTGTGACTGTATTTATGATTGTTTTATTTTTTGATAGTTAGAGAGACTATCGCAAATGCTGCAAACCCCAGTCCTAGACCTATAAACATTCCTGCTGGAAGATTATTGATCAAGAAACCTACCCCCATACCACCTATCACACCGGCTGGTATAAATAGCGCTGCTGCACCACCTTTGTCGTCTTTTTTATCTGCCATATATTACTCCTTTTACTACTTTAGATTAAACAGGTCGCAAAGTTCCTGCAAATACTTGCCATGCCAATGCGGACTTAGCTACAAGACTAAGTATAATATAAGCTTTTTCTCCATATAGATAGTCCTGCCATTTTCCTACTTTCTTGTACTGCAACACCATATTGACGGCGAAGGCATCGAAGAATATGAATATCGAGAAGAAGATGAAATATACAAATGTAGGTGGTGCTGCACCATTTTGCGCGCTGCCCCAGAAATATATGCCGATAATTATCCATGGAACTATTCCTGCCAAGCATCCTACCCAGTAGCTAAGCCAGTTAGTATTCTCGGTAGTTTGATTGTGTACTTCCATGATAAGTCCGCAAAGATTCATGACTGCAATTAGTACAAATATCGGTATCAATGTGCCGATGTCATATATTCCTACTAGCATTGCTATAGCCACCATCATGACTGATGCCGATAGACTATACTCTATCCATCTTGCCTTATTAATGCCTTTTGCTAGATCCTGATTGTACTTTTTATTGTGTATTGTAGCTATAAAAAGATGAGCAAGAGATGAGAGCAGTAAAAAAGCCACTATCAGCCAGACTAATGGGATATCTGCAATCAATTTGGTCTGTTGAAATAGCGTCTGGGTAGATGGATTAAATTGCAAATATGTATAGTTGAGAGGCAGTTTGAAATCAGTTGCCAGTGCTATTATCGCAACTGCCTGGGCAAAATGCAGTCCTGACATTACAAAATTGAACTTACGAAGAGATACTAACTTTTTTTGCATATATACTCCATATTTATTATGTTGTTATGTTTATTTTAGCACAAAATTAAAACGCCTTACATTACTATGTAAGACGCCGTATATCATGCTTCTTGTTGCCACTCTGAGATACGAGACCTGGCCATAGCGACAAATGCCATGTATTGATCGTAATAGATCTGGTTTTGGAAATGTTCCTCATTATTATCTCCATAAACTTGCTCTACACGTTCGGCGAACTCATCGATAGTTCCGCCTCTCAGTCCATCAACATTGGGCTGCCAGCAACCGCTCATCACACGGTGACCACCGTCGACAGTGCGATAGACACAGACGTGTCGGTTCTCTGAGCCGATTGGACCAACATGCAAATAATCTCTTGGGCTTCTGATATCAGCGTCTGACTCGAATTCAACGATAGTATCTGGTGACCCACTAGATATGACCTGACATCCAACTGCGTTAAACACGCTAAAGGCAGTCTCGTCGTCTGGGGCATATACTACTGCTACTAGACAAGTGCGACTATACACTCCACCCGATTTATCTGTTGGCATTTTAATCTCCTTAGGAGTTGTCTGAGTCAATGGAAGGTGCTACTTTGTAGTAAAGAAATATACCAAATAAGTGCGGTATTTTCAATCTTAAGCCAAATAAAAAATCCCCACTAAGCGGGGTGACAGATTGCTCTGTCACCCCGCCCGTGAGGCGGTCCGCGCTTGCCCTAAGGCGCCGAGAAGTGTCGTTGCTCAACCTCCATGAAATGACGGATCACGTCGTTGCACATCAGCGAAGCCAGGACACCTAGGTAAATACTGGTAATCAGCACCCGATCGAAGTACGCCAGCCCCACCACGAAGACGGAGAAGCTCAACGCGTAGATCAAGCCGAGAGCCATGCTCATGCCGCCACGGTTGATCAGCACGATGATCGTGGCAATGGGCAGGAACATGAAGATGATCAGCGTGATGTTCACCCACATTCCGTCGTAGTCACCAGGCTGCGCCCAGTAGACCAGGATCCCCGTGTGGACCAAGGCCAGAAGCAGCCCAGCCCAGGTCTTGTACAAGAACTCGATCGTTTTCATTTCGCTCCCTTTGTAGATGACGATCGTCGATATTAGTATACACTATAATTGTTATATGTCAATCTTAAGAAATATATTTATAGCTATTTCAAGAACGATTTTTCAATAATTGTAATGTCTAAAAATCCCGTAGTAATCACGTATTGCTGAATAGCCCTATCTAGCCCGCTAATAATGAATATCCCTGCCAATACCAGGATAATTCCAAGTCCTCTCTTGAACCATCCGTAAGGATTGATAGCCCACTCGAATTTATTAATAATCTTTTGACCAAAAATCCCTACTAGCAACAATACCAGGCAAAGACCTAGTGCATAGGAAATAATATACACAAGACCTAGCGCAAAATTAGTCGGGAGTACTGCTGAAAGGATAAACAAATATACAGGACTACAGCTTGAAAACACTGGGCCCAAAGCGAATCCGATAAGTATGTCCCCGCCATAGCCTTTCTTTTGCGATGACTTGGCAAGTAATCTTTGAGATCTGTTATAAAACTGCAGTGGCGCTGTAATCTTGTCCCACAACTGGGGAAATACTAATGTCAGGCCAAACAAGATGATAAACACACCAGACAATATCTTCCAGAATATATCTGGTATATCAATAAGCAGTGTCGAGCCCTTTAGAAGCAGAGTAAATAATATGATAGATATAAACAAAGAAAATACTACGATGTATGGCTTCTTTTTGTCGTTATCTGCAACTGAACTACCAATCACTACCGGTATGATTGGTAGCACACAAGGCGCTAAGGCAGTCAGGATGCCGGCCAAGAATGCTACAAATATCAGTGGCATACTATAAAACGTTATCTATTAGAGCCTGCAATGTTGGTTCATTATATGCAGTGTATTTTTTGACCAACTTACCATCGTTATCTACTCGAACAAGAGTGGTTTGCAGTGTGACTCCGTATTGTTTGCGCAAGGCTTGATTGCTATCATAGTCTACCTTTAGTATTGTAACCCCATCGGGAATCTTGCCTGATTTGATGCTTTTGTCTAGCATCATGCATTGTGGGCACCAAGGAGCGTGGAAGAATAGTACTTTTGTGCCTTTGGTATTTTTTATGGCATCTTGAGAATAATCTATGTAGGTACCGGCCGTACTCACTTCTCCACTAGTGCTGGGAGGAGGATTGACTGAGGTAGCTGTTGACTGATTGTTAGATTCATTTTCTTTATTGGCTTGATTGGAATTTTTGAAATACATTGCAGTTACTACAATAATAACTGATAACACTACTGCAACTATTCCGATAATCAATGGTCTGTACTTCTTCATAGCTAGATTTTAACACATTTATTATAGTTCGATGTTAGCCATTGGTATTATCTATAAATTCTTGGCAGAATCTTTCAAATATAGCGTTGGTCCAACCAAACCCTACCTGAGTGGGATAGACCCCTTTTACTGGTGGTTTATCGGGTGAAACAACATTATACTTTTCGATAAAATCACCGTGAATATTGAACCATTCTAGATTGCTCCTCAACCATTTCATCGCGATCCGACGTGCTTGAGTATGATAACCATATCGCTGTAATCCTTTGACCACTAAGAAATGTAAAGGTGCCCAACCGTTTGGGTAGGCCCACTGAGTAGGAACATTATTACGCGACACCTTTGCTATCGTAGGAAGCTCAGTGCAGGACAGTCCTCCCTTGTGTTCAAATCTACGTAGATTGCGGACTAGATGCTCAGCTCTTCTACTATCTATCATCCCCGCCCACATAGGATAATAGCTAGCTAGAGAATTGACCATCGAATGGCGATGTTTTACAAAATTGTAGTCAAAATAAGTTTTGTGTAAATTGTCCCACATCAGAGTATTGATGGCTCTCTTGCGTTTTGCGGCTTTTTGTAGCCATTCTTTACGCTCCTCGGGCTTATCAAATATCTCAGCGGCTTTTGCGAAGTCAGTCTCGTATTTGTACAAAAGCGAGTTTAGGTCTACTGGTAGATAATTGAGGCATTTACGATTGAATCTGGTAGTCATATCCCACCCACTCTCAGCTTCAGCTAAATCATGTAGTACATTTACATCATAGTACCTACTCAATCCACCATAAACTCTTCGCACATTCGGCTTGTGCGTACCCATCCATACGATTTCATATTCAGCCTTGGCAGTATCAAGCATCTTCTTGAGCCATCTTTTATCCATATTGAATGCGTGATAGACGTCAAATATAAAGCTACTCAGTAGTGGTGGATGTGATCGACCCATTAGATAGCTTCTACTAGCGTTTGGGATAATATGAAATCTATCAAACATGAATATTAGATTTTCCAACATCCCAACTACTACATCTTTGTGTTTGTTGTCCAACATTCCTTGGGCTATAAAATAACTATCCCAATAATATTGTTCTGGAAAATCAAATTCTCTACCCGGCTCATAAGCCGGTACAAGATAAGGATTGGGCAATGCAATCAGAGTAGAATCTTCTTTGGGATTGAATCTTTTGAGATGTTTCCAATATTGCTCAATATACTTGCGAGCCTCTGCAACATCTTCTTGTTTGAGATCTTTGTTCTTTCTTTGAAATACGTGTAGTAATTGCCTGGTTCTTCCTAACATTAGTTTTATACTAGCAGATTAGAATCATTAAATCATATAAATAGACTTAGGATAATACATATTGTTAGAAGCAGCATTTTAATCTATTATGATTATGAATGTATTTATAAGTTCAATACAAATCATCTATGGCAAATCGTATATTAATCATCGAAGACAACCCATCGCTTATCAAGGCCATCAAAGCTAAATTTGATGGCATCAAGTACCAGGTGTCTTATGCTATGGACGGCGAAGAAGGCATTGAATTGTTTGATAGTATCAAGCCTGATCTAGTACTCTTAGATATAGCAATGCCCAAAAAAAATGGACTAGAAGTACTCGAGTATATCCGGAGTGAAGCGAACTCAGAAGTACCAGTAATAATATTCTCCAATTTCAAAGAACCAGACAAAGTAGATGCTGCGGAGAAACTAGGTATTGAATGCTATATCCTAAAAGCTGATACATCTTTGGCCAAGCTGGTAAGTAACGTCAATAAAATACTCAGCTAAATCTATACATATAATATGCCTATCAGGTTATAATACTCGTTATGAGTAAATTGTTACAAGAATTCAACAGTACTATCGACACCGTTTTGAAAAGATCAAAAAAGCAGGGATACTATACAGTAATCCGAATTCACAAGCATGAAATTTTCAACCTTTTATACAAGAACGGTGCTGTTGACAAAACTAGCGTGGTTAGCGATATAGGAATTGGAATGTATGTATTTACCAAATCTGGTCATGTATCTTTTGGGTCTACCAATAACTGTACTGAGGATTCATGTATCGAGTTATTTGACAATCTAAAGGCCATTGCATCAAAAAACGAAGAAGAGAATCTCAACAGCGCAGCAGAAATTTATAATCTACAAAAACAGAAGAACTTGGGTCAAGATCAATCTCATTATCATGAGTATAATATTGCGGATATTGATATAAAGTCGATAACAGCTAATCTAGCCCAACTGGATAAGATATCCAAGAAGAAATCACCAAATCTTAATACTCTGCTTGGATTTAATGTCGAAATAGATATGTGGCGAATCATTAGAAGCGACGGCACCGATGTCGACTGGGTGGTCCCCAAGGCAAGAGTCAATATGACTATGACTCTCAGGCAAAAATCCAATACAGTGAGCGGGAGATTGCGAATGATAGATACTACTCCAGAATTGTTGTTTTCAAATACCGACAATTACAATGACAAACTTTCTGCTACTATCAATATGCTAGAGGAGCAGCTGAATGCCCCAGCAATGCAACCTGGTCAATTCCCTGTCATTATTGATGCTGATTTAGGAGGAATGCTTGCTCACGAGGCGCTTGGTCATCCAGCCGAATCCGATCTCGTTGAGTCCAATAGTAGCGTCTTGGCAGGCCAAGATACCAAGTATAGGTCAGGCCAAAAGATAGCCCATAAAGAAGTGACAATTGAGGATCATGAAGAAGATCTAGCTCATGGCTACCATCCCTATGGAGCATTTGGTAATGCGCGACTTCCAGTTACTATTATCGATAAAGGAATACTCAAAGAATCAATCAGTGATGTGTTTAGCTCATCTAAGATAGGAGTGGAAAATAAAAACTGCGAAAGATCAGAAACATACCATTCACCTGCAATACCACGTATGAGTAATACATATATTTCTATGAATAAAATAAAAAAATTAACCCATCCAAAGGACTCCAATCTTAACAACCCCTACATACTTCAGTCAGCCTTAAAAGAACTTGGAATATTTAATAAACATCCGAAGATAATTTATTTGATAGAAATGGCCGGGGGTATGGTATCACCAGCAACAGGAGACTTTATGTTTGGAACATGTTTTGTATATGAGCTCACTAAAGACAAGGCAGAGGCTAAAAAGCCTGTATCGTTTTCTGGAAATGTGATAGGAGCTCTAGAGGCACTAGAATATGGAGTCGGTGATATAGAAAAAAACACCGCTGGTTTTTGTGGTAAAGCAGAACAAACAGCTCATGTAAGAAGTGGCGGTAACAAGCTAATGTTCTTTAATGCAACAGATAAAATAAAGGTGGTATGATGAGACGTTCAAGTACAACTATAGACCAGCTTGCAGATCATTTATCCAAAGACAAAACATTTGATCAATTTCAACTTTTTGAAGAGAACCGATCGGTACTCAAGGCTGGCTTTAATAACGAGTATTTGGGTGGTATCTATCAGCCAATTCAAAACCATACTCACTCAAGAATTAGCTATCTTATAACTACTAAAGACAATAGGCAGGCAAAAGGTAGTTTGAATCCAAATGCAATCGAGGATCTTAAAGCTACAACAGATGTTATCAAAAAGACTGCATTTAAATATACTGACCAGATCAAGCTTGCTCCAAAAGTATCAAACTACAATCCTATACAGCTAAGTAGCGCTAAGCTTGAGAGTATTATTAAATCAAGTCCAAAAGAAATAGTAGAATACACCAAGTTGCTTTTTGAAGACCAAAAATCGCTTGGCCTAAAATCCATCGAATCTCAGGTATCGATGAGATACAATGAAAAACGCTTCATAAGTTCGAACGGCAATGATATGAAATCAGTTGACACTTCGCATGACTACTACATTGAATACAATGCTGAAGTATCAGCATCCAATGAGTCTTGTGATTTTATACCTATTAGCGAATTTTCCAAAACTCATCGAATCGCCCAATTTGCCAAAGATCTAAAACAAAAGCCGGTCAAATTATCTGACGACAATTTACCTGTTCTATTCATTCCATATGCTGGATTTGGTATTTTAGATAAATATATACTAGAAAATATTAACGGCACCCTAGTGGAGTCTAAAGTATCTAGGTTTAATATTGATGACTTTGCTAAGGACAAACAAATAGCAAGAAACGATATCAGTATAAATGTCGAACAAACTAAGCCCATGGATACTGATAGTTTCAATTTCTCTACCGAAGGTATTGTAGGTAAAAAATTTACTATTCTTGAGAAAGGCAGACTTGTCGATCCAATATGTGACTTACAGACGGCCTCCAAGCTTGGGCTAAAACCTCTAGTATTGTCATCTCTAAGTAGCGCTGAATATGACACCAACGACTTTGAAGACTACCTGACGACACACCCAAGATTTATTCTAATACTGTCAGTGCTAGGTATACACACTCAAAATCCGACTACTGGAGATTATTCTCTTCCCTGCCCCTCGGCTCTATATATTGAAAATGGCAAAATCATAGGTCCTGTCAACTGCGTACTATCAGGCAACTTCTTTGACAAACTCAATGATGATAGTTTAGAGTTCGTAAAACATCCAGCATTCAATAAACCCCTACTTGGATTTGATTCGATGGCCTCTGTAAAATAATTATATATTTAATGCTTTATTGTAAACTGCAATATACCCATCTATCATCACGGGTAGTACAAATCTATTTTTGACTCGTTGATGTGCCGAATCACAAATACTTATAAATTCATTGGGAGATTCTATGACTTGCCTTATGCTGTTAGCGTCTTTATGCTTATCGCCAGTAAGATAAAATCCAGTCTTGTTATCGATGATCTGCTCAGTGATACCTCCAACTTCATTCGAGAATACTATTTTTTTCTTCCACATCGCCTCAGAAACGGTAAGGCCAAATCCTTCTCGGGTTGAATTTTGAACGATCACTGAAGCATTGGACTGCAATGCATTTATCTGCAAATCGTTGGACTGAGTAATAAGTCTGATATTACCCTTGAGGCTTTTAATTTTTCGATTTAGAAGCTTGGAATATTCTGGGCCTTCAGGGTCATCGCTCGGGAAATTACCCGCCAAAATACAAGTAAGATCTTCTGTATTTTGGTGTATTTTTTCATACATCTCAAGTACACCGATTGGGTTTTTGAATTTATCAAATCTTGATACCTGCAATATGTACTTCTCAGTTTTATTAATATCAAGTTCTTTGAGATGAGATTTTATTTGGCTTGGACTAAGAGTAATATTTTTATCTGACAAAGGGTCTATGGCGGGTTGGACTATATTTATCTTGCTGTCTAAATCTTTGTGCATAAAACTCTCAAGAGAGAATATGATCTCAGAAAAATATTTAAAATGATTAGACATCCATTGGTAGCTCGGCTCATGAGCATCGGTAGTATCTATATGACAACGCCAAACCATTGGTGTATTTTTGATGTGTTTTGCAAGGCCTAGTGTCTGTGGATCATGCAGAATATATAAATCTGCAGGAGGTATATCTTTAACAGCTTCTTCCAAATAATCATCGTAAAACTGAAGATCGAGGCTATGATCTATAGAACATTGTCCTTGCAAGCAGTTGTGCAATTCTTTGGTGGTATCGAAGAATTGTTTATTTTCTGGCAACACATACCAACTCGCATCAAGACCCAGGCTTCGCATCATAGGTATTTGTGACCTCAATAACTCAGCGACTCCCCCCTCTGGAGTAGAGTTGATCTCTACAATTTTTGTTGTTCCCAATACTTTTGAGTTGGATACTAATTTATCAATGATGGAATCGCCCAAGACATTAGCGTAGTCTATAAGAGAATGTGTATATTTGATTGATATTTCTTTCATACTATATATGCTAGCATACCCAGGCTTTACAAACTTATATAACCATAATAATTTCTTCTAAGTAAGATATGTTAAACTATAAATATCAACATTCAATAACTCGAGCAACAAAATGATAATTAAAAATACAAAAGAACTAGCCAAGAATAAACTTCGTAGCGATGCTTTAGCAATAGTAGAGGCTGGGTATGAGGCTATAAAAATGGAAGATATATTTAAGAGTAAAATATCTTTAAAAAAAGATGAATTGAAAATCGAAAGCCAGAAATTTGAACTAGCAAGATACAACAATATATATGTAGTTGGCGTTGGTAAGGGATCGGATCATGCTGCTAAAGCTCTAGAAGAAATACTCACTCCGGGAAGGATAAAGGCAGGATTTGTAATTGACACTGTTTCAATTGAATTGCAAAAGATCGAAACATTGAAAGGAACCCATCCCCTTCCCTCTGAACAAAACATCAAGGCAACAGAGAAAATCATTAATCTTCTGTCCAATGCAAAAAGAGATGATCTAGTACTTGTAATAATTTGTGGAGGAGGGTCATCACTATTTTGCAAGCCTGGTGGACTTACTTGCTTGGAGCTACAATTCATATCGAGCTTTTTATTGAGACAAGGTGCTAGCATACAAGAAATAAATACAGTGCGTAAACATGTATCGCTTATACACGGTGGATACCTAGCACAATATGCTTATCCTGCCGAGGTAGTTTCAATGGTGATTTCCGATGTGGTTGGTGATGATCTCAACTTCATCGCATCCGGTCCTACAGTACTAGACAAAACAAGTACTGATGATGCCTTAGCGATAATCAATAAATATCAACTGCCAAAAATAGAGCTTGTCGATACCCCCAAAGATCCCAAATATTTCAAACGTGTGACCAATATAATACTTGCTAGTGGATCTACTGCAGTTGATGGTATGAAGCAAAAAGCGATTGAACTGGGTTATGAACCAAAGATATATAGTAGAGAGATTGCTGGTATGGCAAATAAGGTCGGTCCTGAATTAGCAAAAAGTATTCGTCCCGGTGTTGCATTGCTAGCATGCGGTGAAACTCAGGTAGTAGTCAAGCATCCAGGTAAGGGTGGTCGCAATCAAGATGTTGTGCTCTCGGCTATTCCTAGCCTACCCAAAAACAGTGTGATAATCTCAGCTGCTAGCGATGGCAAAGACAATGTGGATGTAGCCGGAGCCATTGCTGATAGCGAAATAAGTATCAAAGAATTAAAAGAACACAAACTAAGTGCAGCCGATGCAGTAGAAAAGAATAGTGGATATGATACTTTGCATGTACTCAATGATCATCTGCATATCAATAGAGTCACTGCCAATGTCTCTGACTTTATGCTGGCTCTGGGTGGTAAAAAATGAAAATTACGGAAGTAAGTGCTACAGAAATACTAGACTCTCGGGGCGAACCAACAATAGAAGTTGCACTATCCTGCGATGATACTACTGCAGTATATGGAGTTCCAGCTGGTGCTAGTACAGGCAAGCTAGAGGCTCACGAACTAAGAGATGGTTCGGATAGATACGATGGTAAGGGCGTACAAAAAGCAATTGATAAACTAGATTCTATCTCTCAAGAAATATTGGGTTTTGAACTATTTGATCAGCAAAAATTCGATGAATTACTCATAAAGCTTGATGGTACATCAGACAAATCAAACTTAGGAGCGAACACAATTGTAGGAGCTAGCCTGGCTTACACTATGCTTTGTGCCAAAGCCAAGAAACAATATCTCTGGCAATATATAAGCGAGACCTACTCCAGCTCTACTGGGTTCCCTAGAATATATGCCAATATGGTAAATGGCGGTAAGCATGCTCCAGGTCTAGACATACAGGAGTTCATGGTTGTTCCAAAAAACAACGATATGCCAGACTCGATCGAAAAAATTACTCATTTTAGAAACAATCTCAAACAAGAACTTTCCAAAATATTTGGAGCTGGCGCAGAACTAGTTGGCGATGAAGGTGGATTTGCACCTGTTGGTGCCACGGCACAGCAAATTTTGGAAATATACAAATCCATCAATGACTCTATGGATAATTATTTTGATTTTGCACTAGACTCTGCAGCAAGCTCATTTTATAAAGACGGAAAATATATTTACGAGAAGAACTGCCTAGACTCTCAACAATTATTAGGCATTTATGATAAATACAGTAAAAATTATGGCATGTTGTCCATAGAAGACCCATTCGCCGAAGACGACATAGATGCCTGGAAGAAATTAGCAATATCTGATCACTCGTACTTTGTTGTTGGCGATGACCTTACGGTCACCAAATCAAAGCTCACCGAAAAGTATTCAAAAGAAGGGCTCATCGATGGCGTTATAATCAAACCCAATCAGATAGGCACAATGACTGAGACTATGCAGACTATTAAAACTGCAAATGACAACAACATAAAAGTGATAGTTAGTCATCGAAGTGGTGAGACATCTAGCACTTTTATAAGTGACTTGGCATATGCAGTCGGTGCATTTGGAATCAAGATAGGTGCACCAGTGCGCGGCGAGAGAGTTGCCAAATATGACAGATTATTAGAAATATCAAAGGAGACAGAATGAAAGTAGTATTATTTGACTTAGAGCAAAATGAAATCGAAACTTACAGTCAGCTACTGGCTGGGACTAGCGAAGTCGATTGCAACTCTGAACCACTCAATGAGCAAACAATAGATCTAGCTAGTAATGCAGATGTGATTTCAGTCTTTGTGACTTCAAAGATAACAGCTGCAATGCTATCCAAATTACCAAATTTGAAGTATATAGTATGTCGTTCTACAGGATATGACAATATAGATATCGAATCCGCCAAGAATCACGATGTGGCAGTTTGTAATGTACCTAACTATGGCGAGCACACAGTAGCAGAATATGCTTTTGCACTTCTACTCTCTCTCACTCGCAAGATACAAGACTCCATTGCTCAAGTACAAGACGGACAGATAGACCACACGCTTCTGGTTGGTACTGATTTGGCTGGATCTACATTGGGTGTGATAGGGGCAGGTAAAATAGGTCAAAGGGTAATCAAGATTGCCAAAGGCTTTGAAATGAATGTCGTCGCATACGATCCATTTCCAAAGCCCGAAGTAGCTAAGCAGTTGGGGTTTGAATATGTAGAACTAGATGATTTACTTACTACTTCTGATTTCATAACTCTTCATGTACCAGCAGTCAAAGAGAATCAAAAACTCATAGACAAAGAGACTCTATGCAAGCTCAAAAGCAGTGCAATACTTATCAATACTGCACGGGGTGACTTAGTAGATAACCTCGCACTGATTGATGCTCTGCAAAATAATAAATTGGCTGGTGCTGGGCTAGATGTACTAGACGGAGAAGCAATGATAGATATTGATCAAGAGATGGCACTACTAAAGAATGGTTCTGCAAAAGAGCTGAAATTATCAGCCGAATTGGCAGTGTTGGAAAAGATGCCAAATGTCATACTGAGCCCTCACAATGCCTACAATACCAAACAAGCTTTGCAGCGTATCCGAAAATCAACTGTCGAAACTATTATAGGCTTTGGTGAATCTAAGATTATAAACCAAGTAAACTAAAGCCCAAGCAACTAGCTTGAGCTAAAATAAATCTTCTACATCAATGGGGTCGTTATTGATATAGCGCCAATAGTGTGGACGACCACTTCTGTAATCTGGAACTATTTTCTCTGCCCTGCCTGCTTTTTCAAGTGCCAACAAAGCCGTTCGTATATCTTCCGCTTTATAGCTTCTTTGCCCCAGATTTTTCCAGTGATAATCATCTTCACAAATATCTGGATGACCACAAGTGCATTCAAGTAGCGTATATGTACCAAGTCTGGAGGTAATTGCACTTGGGGCTACTGGAATTGGTCCTATTTCTCCTGCTAATTCTCTGAGAATAGCTTCTACTTGATCCAAAAGCGCCTTTCTTTGCAGCTTGTTTGGACTAGTTAAGTAACTATAGGACTCCATAGCTCATCCTTTTGTCGATGTAGATACCATTAGATACTTACAGATCTTTGATGCAAATTATTTATATCAACAAATGGGTAGTGTCACAAGCATATTTACTTTGTGATACAGATGTTATCAATCAAAATCCTGGACAATATCTTGGTAGCAACTCACGCAAATATGAAATTTCTTGACTTCACTTTTGCTATTGGGTGGGCTAAAGAGTATTGCCCCGAACTCAGCAAGTTCTTTGCCACACTTATCACACTTGGGTTTTATTGCCATACAATCTTCCTCTTCTTATATACAACCCTTTTTATTGCATAATCTAGCATCATACTGTGGTATGATTTCCTCTACCAGATAATGATCCGAAACACCCACTTGATATTTGGGCTTGACCTCTCCTCTTCTCCATATGGCCAATGCATGAATATCTTGTTGGCTGGGATTGAGTAGCCTGACCACTCCTGCGATAGAACTAAGTGTAGTTACTACATCTTCATAAATGACTACAGTCTTTGCTCTCTTGGCTAATTGCTCGTCTTTTTTCGACACAAAACGAAAGTCTTGTTTCTTGCCACCAGGAATTCTCTCTAACATAGCCATAGGAACTTCTACTCTACCAGATTTTACAAGCTCTTCAGCTAAATGCTGTCCTCCTCTAGGAACCCCAAGCACCACATCTGGATGCGGTAATCCTTCGACTTCAGCAAGTAGATTGAGTATAATGTCGAGATTTACTGGGCTATTCCAAAGATGATCCATCTCTAGCTTGATATCTGCATGACTACCATCTGCAAATACAAAATGACCTTTTGTAAGTACTCCAGAATTTAGTATGACTTGCTTGGCATTATTATTTTGTTTTTTTCCCATATGGTTTATATATATTGTATTAAGATTTAAATTAGGTAAGACTTAAGTCTTTGTTTTTATACCTTACTAATGAAGCAACAAGCATTATGATACACAAAGCAAATAAGACCGCAATGTATTTCCAGTCAGTACTACTAAACCCATATCCTGCGGACTCGGTCTGAAAAACAAAGTACGGGGAGAGGTATTGAAGTTTTTCTAGTCTAGGCAATATCTGAGAGGCGACGCCAGCCAAGTAACTAGCAAAGAATACTGATACTACTATTAATGTGCTCTTAGAGGTTCTTTTGGATATTACTGTTATGAAAAATGCTAGTGACCCAAAGAACAGATACTCTAAGAATAACTTTATATATAGACGAGATAAATTACCTATAAAGCTAATGTGTTCTGTATTGAACGCCGAAATTGTAATATATCCCACTACAAAAAGTGCAATTGAAAAAATAAATAGAAATGTTACTAGTGCCTTATACTTAGCAAGTATGATATAACTCTTGCTTATTGGTTTAGTAGCAAGATAGTCTATATGCTTTTCTTCGTGTTCTTTAGATATGATATTTGAGCCAAGGTTTATTGAATATATTATAATAGCTATTACAAAGAACTGCATGATATATGAGAACCAGAAAAATAAATTCTGAAAACTCGTACCCACGACTGTATTGTTCAACCCAAATGCCACACCAAGTCCTTTTGGTATAGCATTGATTTTGGCATTGATTAGCTCGAGGTATTCACTAGATTTAAATGACGGATACATCAACATGAAGAGAACCAAAACTATTGATATTGCCAAAAACCAAATCGCAAAGGATTTATAATTTTGTCTTATTTCAAATTTATAAAGATTCCAAATATTTTTCATCACTCTTCCTTTTCATAAAACTCACCAAATATATCTTCTAGTTTTACATCCGATATTCGTATTGATTCCAATTTATATTTTGATACCATACTAATTAATTCATTAATATCACCTTTGTAAACAAAAGACATTGAATTATTTCCATTTTTATTGCAATCTATTTTGTGACGAACAAAAAAAGCTTGATCAATTGATTTCTTAGTCTTTATTGTAACTTGAAGCCCAACACTGGCAACAATTTTTTTGACATTATCAGTCTCTATAATCTTGCCTGATCGAATAATTGCAACATTCTTGCAAAAAGTCTGCACCTCCTCTAGGTTGTGGCTAGAGAAGAATATAGTCGTACCATTATTGTTTAATCTAGCCAGTTCATCAAACAATACTTTTTGCATCAAAGGATCTAGACTGTTTGATACTTCATCGAATACCAATAATTTTGGTTTATTCATTAGAGCACATACTATTGCTATTTTTTTCTTGTTTCCAAGTGATAGATCAGATATTTTCTTGTCTACTTTGAGTTCAAACATTTCTTTTAGTCTAGATAGATATTTACTATCTATATCTTCATAATATCTTGCAAAATAAGCTATTTGCTCACCTACTTTTAGGTTTCCATACAGGTTGGCTTCGCCAGGTACCAGTCCTATATATTGCTGAAAATTATTTTTTTGGATACTCTCTCCAAATATTTTGATTTCGCCCGAATTTGCTCTAAGTAAACCCAGAAGGGTTTTGATGGTGGTAGTTTTGCCAGCTCCATTGGGGCCTATAAATCCAAAAAAGTCAGCTTCGGCTACATCGAGACTGATATCATCAACTGCTAATATTGATCCGTACTTTTTAGTTAGGTTTTTGATACTTATTGCATTCATATTATAAGTGTAGCACAAGTGGTACAGGATGATATTGTGTAGCTTAATTATCGTAAATCATAAAGATTGCCCAAGCTTTATATTGCTTGGGCAATTGTTAAATTAACCCGCATCATACATTCGTACATATGCACCACACCGTCCACAATGGATATCTCCATCGTGCCACATCATGTCGTAATTGCGTAGTTCGTGTGTGCCAACAAAGCCACACTTCTTGCAACCATTACGATCAAAATACCTCTGATAGGCAGCTTCATCGTGCTGACCACAATATCCATGGCAACCTGGTCTATTGGACTGATTGTCTTCGGTCAGCTCTACGAAACATGTTTTGCAAAGACCAAAGACCATTTGCGTAGGATCATCATAATCATACAAGTATTCATGTCCAGAGGGATAGCGGTATACATGGGGTCCATCGATATGGGCCATTCGAGCACAACTCATGGTACCTAATACGACCGGGCAGTGTGATGTTTTGTTTCTAAGGTTCATACCAATATGATGACACATGGTTTGTTACATAGATAGCAAAACTTTTTGTACTAAATCATATTTCATATATACTCTTTCTATGCATTGGATAGAAAGACACATATTAAAGGTATTGGCATTTAGTGACTCGAAGAGATACAAAGAGCTCAAACCAGACAACGTAGATGGCAATCTTTTTCAGTACCATGCCAGGCATCTTGAAAAACTTGGCCTTATTGAACGTGATGCTACTGGATATAGACTGACATCAGTCGGAAAAGTGTTCGTAGCAGATCTTAGTCAGACCAAACTAATGAATGCACGTAAATCCCCTAGAACTATATCGATGATAATAGCCAAAAACAATGAAGGACAGCATCTACTATTCAAATGGAAGAGACAACCCTATAGAGAATTGGTCAGTTTTGTATTTGGTCGACAGCTATATGGACAGCCAGTGATAGAATCGGCCAAAGAACAATTATTCTTCAAGACCGGTCACAGTGCAAAGTTGAGTTACTTAGGTACTGCGGATATTATCAATGCTCAACAAGGCGATATTGTAGATCATTTATATGTTAGTATTTTTGAAGCAAATAACTTGAAAAAGGTAACTGAACCGGACGGGCTGACTGGTGAATACTTCTGGGGACAACCCAAAGATTATAATCCAGATCAAGTAGTAGTTGGTTTTCATAGAATACACGACTGGATCAATGACATAGAAAGAAAAAAATTTATAGAATTATATTGTTGATCGTTGAACTATCTAAAATCATAGGATCGTTATCCAATTAACATCAGCTCAATAGAATTCAGTATTGAATGAGATATTGATGAGTATTTAACTAGTTACTTATCTAGTGAGTCTAGATATTGCTGGATAGTTGGTCGGCCTTGGTCTTTTAGATATTGATCTTGCACTCTTCCAATTTGCCAATTTACAATTGCTATTAGTGCAATTGAGATAATATTGATTATCAATAGTGCCAGAGGCAGCTTGGTACTTGCAGGTCCTTCTTGTCTATAAATTAAAACACACAAAATCATAATTATTATAAGGAGCATCATCATCACTATGATTGCAGGGACAAGACTTTGTGACAGATATGCCAGACTTTGAGTTATATCGATATTATCAGGATTGGTTGACTTGAAATATAGACTTATCAAGAGTGAAGTAAGTATAGTAACAGGAAAGACTAATAACGAAGATATAATAGCTATATTGCGTTTCATCTTGCGAAAAAAATCCTTAAATTTTACTTTTATTAACTAATTAACTACACCGTAAAAGCCTTCTAACAACTTGTACACTATGTAGGCTGGCCATACCATAGATTTTAGAAACCCAGTTATTACTGCCCCGAAGTTTGTAGCTGCTTGCATCCAGTACACCATAGAGCCTATAAAACCTACGAAATACAATGCGCCTGCAGTACCGTGTTGAGCACCTCGACTGTTTTTACCACACTCCTTACTCCACTCTTTCCATTTTTCTGGATCACCAAGATTTGCTTTGATTTCGATGTCGGGGTTTTTTGATTTAGCTTTTGCCATGAGATCTCCTTGTGATTATGTCTAGATTATAACATTCAAGACTGTATACACCAAAAGATGTTACAATAATATTATTATGATTATCCTAAATACAGTATTGGCTATTTTCATTGTCTTAGAGTTATTCAATCTACTAGCTCTGTATCTAAACCCATCTATGAAGCAGATGAATGCCGTAGGAGTATTTAATGTCTGGGAAAAGTCAAAGAAAGATTCTGAAACACATAGTCTTATTAGCTACCTAGTGTATTGGGTCGCTGGAACCAAACTAATCATAGTATCTCTTTTGACTGTCGTGCTTTTATTGGCAGATCCTACTCTCAAGATAATAGCCGTAGGTGTGCTAGCACTTACAATTACCTCTTTTTATTGGAAGATGTATCCTATTGTTAAGAATCTAGATAGGGATAATCACCTTGCACCGCGCGGATACCACAAGACACTTAGCATTATTATAGCCGTCATTACTATTGCTCTTAGCTTATCAGCACTATTTGCATATATCAGCCTAGGCTAATCTCGACTATCGATTCAATAATTTATCCACTTGCTGATATTATTGATACTAAAATGATATTTGAGTTATGATAACTTTATGATTAAAGAAAAAATATTAGGTGGTACAGTACATGCTTTACCGGATGATCTCAAGAAATCTCTTAGCTCAAACAAAACAGCCCTTGCCAAGTGGCAGAGTCTTACCCCAATAGCCCGTAATGAATGGATCTGCTGGAACATCTCAGTCAAACAACAAAAGACTCGAGACGAACATATCAAAAGAACCGTTATAGAATTACAGCAAGGCAAGCGCCGCCCGTGTTGTTGGATTGGTTGTATCCACCGTACCGACAAAGCTATTAGCCCTTCTGTACAGGGAATTATTAGCAAACGCTCTTAATAGATATCTAATGATACTTTGCAAATACTAGTCGACTTTGGCCAGTTCTATAATTTCTTTGGAAGGCAATCTAGTGAGTTCAACAACAGTTTTGCCGCTATTTTTTACTGCTCGGTCGACAAGCCATGCACCGGTTTGATACGCTCTACCAATCCAGCCCTCTGGCCTATTGAATCCTGGACTGTCTGCATCTCTAAACTTCTCATACCATTCTTGCATAGTCTTGTCATCATCATATTTCTTCCAATCATGTTGAGCCTTACCGTAGTCGCGCTCAAATACTACTCCTAGACCCTCTGATATTACCCAAAATAACTCGCTAGATCTACTCATCGGTTCGTAATGATACCTAACTGTGTGATTGAGCTCGTGGTATAAAGTGTCTTTTACATATTCTTTAAATTTGTCTAGTCCGAGTGGTAAGGCAGGATCAAAAGTAAGATCCATAAGCTCAGGTGCATATGCTGATCCGCCTACTTTCATCTCGTCTGTGACATGAGATAGATTGGGCAAAACAATGATATTAAGATATTCTGAAATATCCGGCAAAACTTGAGCAACTTCTTCTGCGATTTTTTCGATATAAGATTTTATCTCAGCTTTGGTTGTTTCTTTGCTTAAATCTTTCCAGTATTTTGATTCTAGTAAAACTACATTCATATTATGATTATAGCAAATATATTCAATGTCTTTTAGAAACTATTATGGTGCGAGATTGTTAATACTACATCTTGATTTATCAGGTAGTCTAAGTATTGGATCTTAGTCTATTTTTCTGGCTTAAACATGGCCTCATCGATTCCAATCTCAACTCTTGATAACAAAACGAAAGAATATTAGTTGCACGCAATCATTATTTTTTCAGCGTAATAATGGAAGCTGGGGCTATTCTTTCTTACCTATAAACCTAATGAGATTATGAACACCTTTAGCATTATCCTTATAGGTTTCGCCATTATTGTCGACTAAAATAGGTGTGAATGAAACTGCGTATTTTTTTGCAGATTTCACAGTAAAAAATCTTTTTTTCTTTCCTTCAATTTCATATAAATCATTTTCTAGCATGGTACCTGATTTGTATTCAGGGTCACTTGTTGAGTTTGTAAAGAAGGCTAATATACCATCCTCTTTTAGTACTCTATTTATCTCATTAAAAATTGCTTTTGTGGTATCATCATCAAAATAGTGCAAAGAAAGATGGGCATATACTACGTCAAATTCTGCATCCTTAAAAGTTAATTCATGACCTAGCGAAACGTTCTCTAACTTGATATTGTCGATCTTCTGTTTTTCTAGTTTCTCTAGACTCTCTTTTAAAGCTACTGGATTATTATCAGTACTCACTACATAGTAGCCATGCTGAGCAAAATATCTACTATCTTGCCCTTGCCCTGCGCCAAGTTCTAGTATTCTACCGCTCTTGGGAAAGTATTTGATTACAAATTCTGCAAAGATAGATGGCTTATCTATCCAATCCTCTTCTTTATATTTTGCATGCTGATTATACCAATAATCTTTTTTCATAGTAGTGATTATATCAAGAAAGCCTTTGGGTCTTAATTGGCGCGATTACCATTCGGCTGAATCACCCACCACAAGCCACCATAAGTGACAATGTTATGACATTTCACCTCTCCAGGGCCTTCGTTAGCATAGTAATATAGCGGATGACCATTGTAGGTAACTTGTGTACTTCCGTCGTTACGCTTGGTAGTACCGAGTAAGTCACCTTTTACCTCGCCAGATGCTTGTGGTGCCCCATCGGTCAACACAGGTGGCCAGGCTTTGGCACAGTCCCCGTAGCATTCAGCCTTTGAAGATTCCTCTAGCTCCCAAATATATATAGCCTGATTTTTTTCATTAAACAGCATTGTCCCAAATTCACTGCTACCGGTAGTAATAATTGTCCCAGTGGCTTGGAGTGACGATGTATTAGAATCCGTTACTTTCTGCGATGGATCATTGTTAGTCGTTGAACTCGTATCAGTGCTGGTTGTAGAACTATTACTGTTTTGATTTGCCAATAATAGCCAAGCTATCAATCCAGCAATAGCCAAGGCTAGAACTATAGCAACTACGATAAATAGCGGCTTTTTACTTTTGGTTTGATTTTGTTGTAGTGGGTCTTGAGGAAGGTTTTGATTACCACTTGTGTTGGTCCCTGATTGACCAGAAACAGTATTTAGTTGATTTTCTCGTTTATCCATTCATTAATTTTATCAAAAAAGAAGCCTTAACGGTTTCTTTTAAGTATAAATTATATGGCTCTCGGTGGTGATGGATGTTAGTACTACTTTTCTTCTAGATCCTTAACCAAGTAGAAACAAGGGTCTTTGTGCTGAACTTCTTCACCATTTTTAGCTTTTTCCGTCCATGCATCAAAATACTCTCCATGACCCCAGTCTTTATACCCTAATTTCTCATAGAGCTCCTTGGCTCGCGAGTTATCAGTTTCAACAGCAAGGGCAACCCGTTTAAAGCCCTTTTCTCTTACCATTGCTTCGGCTTTATCAATGAGTTGGCGACCTATGCCTTGTGAACGCCTTTGTGGTGGCCATACCCCGATGGCATTTAATTCCGGTACGTCAGCTAGATGCTCATTTACCTGGGATTCGCTGCCTTCCCACTTTATTAGTAGATGGCCTACAGGAACACCGTTTTGCCAAGCTAACAAGTAACTTCCTTTACCATATTGTTGCATTGCGAAGCGTTTTTCGTGATAGCCAGGTGCCGGAATTGCCTTATTAAGCATAGCTAAATCAGCTTCGCTACAAAGTTTAATTTCGATAATTGGTCCATCCTCTGGCGGCATTGGTTTTGGCTCCATTACATTACTATATCAAAAAAGACCCGTCTGGGTCTTTTTGGTTCGAACGTCCACTCTGGGGTAGTTGGCGTTCTATATGGAATTATTGCTGGCTCCGGGTGGTGATGGAAGTTAGAACTTTAGTTAGCTCGGGAGTTAGTTAAACTCTTTTGACTCTCCACCAACTACTTGTATACCGTCACCGTCCACTTTGACTGCCGCATTATCGTCCAGCCAATACACCTTTTTGCTAAACTTTTGGGCATAGGCTTCTACCTCTTCTATCGTTCTTTTTGAGAAAGGTGAACCCATGTGAGGAGTAACCAGGAAATCTACCAAGTTGAAGCCAGTAGCTCCTTTAGGGTTGATTACGCTACCCATCATTACACTGCCAGCACTTATGCCGACATATATCTTTGTCTTCAGCCAACGCATCAACTCATCCTCTAGGCCAGACTCCTTAATCTTCTCTACGAGATACTCCGTACTACCACCTTCGAAGATAAGGACATCGGCCTGCTCGAACCTTGGCAGCCACTGTTCTTTGGTTAGCCCGGGAAAGTCTACTATGTCCAGCCACGCAAAGCCTTGAACCTTTAGGCGGATTAAGTCATCGATTAGCCAGCTCTTGTCTTCGTTCTCGACATTTGCTGCGGTTGGCACAAATACTACTTTTAGTTCTTTAGCCGGTTTACCAGCTAAGTCGAAGAGTGCTATAAGTAGTTCTTGGTTTCTTAGACCACCTGATGTTAGTAGTAATTTCATACCCACATTATATCAGATTATCAGTTCGAGCGTCCGGCTTGGGGTATAAATGTTCGAACTAAAAAACGCCTTAGTGTAGGCGTTAATTAAGCATAAGTGCTTTGGCTCCGGGGACTGGATAGCGGGCTTCGCCCTTCTCCGCTCACTCGTGCTCGAAATGCAATTCTGCGACCGAGTTTCGCTACGCCGAACCAGCCGACTTCGTCGGACAATCTGGTTCTCAAACACAAGCCACAATCAAAGTAAAAAGACGAGAAAACTCGTCTTTTTACTTTGGCTCCCCATAGTGGTCACGGAACTTTTACAGGGGTAAGAGGACACAAAACGAG
>DAOLHK010000010.1:0-25823 GCA_035329105.1 Candidatus Saccharimonadota bacterium
GTCGCGGTACCAGAGGAAGTACGGCACGTGCCGCCAGGCCTCGTGGCCGGGAACATCGGCCATATAGCCAGCCAGGTCCACGTAGGGAAGGTTTTCGCCGTCCTGCTGCTGGAGCAGTTCGGGATGCAACCCATACGCTGCCATGGCTTCGGCATGAGCAAGAAGCTCGTCGTTGACCTCGGCTTGCTCACGGACCTGGATGACGTTGCGGCCATCTTCCGGCTCCCAGTGAGCTACCAGGTTGATGTGGACCGTGTAGATGCCGAAGCCGTACTCACGGGTACGGCTGTGGAGCTTCAGATGGTCAACGTCGGTGCGGAGTTGATCCCAGCGATAGTTGCCAGGCTGCGTCCCGCACAGCACCTTCCACCAGGCTTCGAACGTGGCCTCGGGTGAACCGAAATCGACGTAGAGCAACAGCAGGTCGTCGACCTGCTGCTCATGCTGGAGACCGTCAGGACCCCAGTTCACGCACTCGAAGTGCTCGTCAGTCAGGACATTGTCCCAGTACAGCTTGTTGTAATCCCGCAACCTGGCGAGCTGGTCAGCGACCGACAGCAGCATGGCGTTGTAGCGGTCGTAGCGAGCTTCTTCCGGGAACTTGCCGTCGGCGAGTGCTTGCAGGCCAGCGATGACCTGGGCGACCGGACGCTTGCCGTTCTTGACGAACTCGAAGAGCCGGTTGTAAACGACTCCGAGGTCACCAAGCTCCTCGCGTGTTGCTTGCTTGCCCATGGTGGGCTCCTTTTGCCGGTGTTTGTCCATGCTTACCCTACTTGGGTGTCATGGTCTCAACCTCAGTTGAGAGCGGCATTTTGAGGCCAACGGGTTAGCCACAGAGTGCCGCTCTCAGAAGTAATAGCAAATTGTCAAAATACTCGAATATACTATCATATCTGACACAAAAAGTCAATAGCTGCAATATCCTGCTATTATATTAAGTATAAAGGTCCTCGATACTCCTGATGATTATATGATAAAGCCGCTGCTCACTTCTTAGCTGTTGACAAGTAGTAAATACTAGAGTAGCCTATCCAGGAAGAACGCGGAGGGTTAATTTCTCCGCTTTTTTATTAATTATAAGGAGTATTTATGAGCAAAGAAGTTATATATAAACTAAAAGATCTGCCAAGACATACCGTAGAATGTGACCAAGAACAACCTAGAAAGAATCTTGGCAGCCCAATAGCGTTGCAGAATTTGCGCCACTCCATAGAACAGCATGGAATCCAACAACCTATAACAGTAACTGAATACGAGCCAAATAGGTTCCGGATTATAGATGGGCATAGACGCTATCTTTGCGCAAAAGAATTAGAGTTAAAAATGATACCCTGCCTTATCTACCCCAGGCTTAACGAGGGCGAATTCGAGGTACGACGCTATGAGATGCAAAACATTCGACGCCCGTGGAAACCAGCTGAGCGATCTGATTCACTTCACCGAATGAAGAAGAAATTTAATACCCAATCCTTCAAGGAACTAGCCCAACTAATAGGGATGTCAGAATCTTCTGTGGCGGACTACTTGCATCTTCGTGATCAGCAAATTCACCTACTCTCTCGATTTGAGCAATACGACCTAAATGATTCTTATCAAATTGAGATAAGTCGACTCAAGCCCCACTTAAGAAAAGTAGCAAATCTAGAAGCTGAACAAATAATTGATAATATTCTTGAACGTATTAAGCATGAAAAGATCAACAGTTCAAAGGAGATTCGCATAATAAAAAGTGCTTTTATACGATTTGATTTGTACGATGATATTCTTGCAAAGTACTTTCGAAACTTTGACATGCGAGTCAAAGAGCTTGAAGAACAGATCTTGCGCACTGGATTCTCGCGGGATATTCAAAATGCTGTAGCTGCTGTTACAAAAAAGCTTGCTAAAAGTGAGCGATTTACGCCTAAAGAGAAGTCTGCCCTGCGTCAACTTATGAAGCTAAGTAAAAAAGCCTTGGAGGAGTAGAAATGATTCACTTATTTGGAGAAGATAAGGTAAGAGCAGTCACGTATTACCGTCATTCCGCCGAAGATAAACAGGAAAACTCTGTTGCTATCCAGAGAGAGCAAGTTGAACGATTTGCCGAAAAAGAAGGCTTGGAGATAATCGATTCATTTCAAGATGAAGGGTTCAGCGGACTAACTGCCGACCGTCCAGGGTTCCAGGCATTATTTGATAAATGGGTTACAAATCCAAATGCTCAAAAAATTGACTATATACTTGTTTACGATGCCTCGCGGTTTGGTCGCTTCCAAAACATGGCTGAAGTATGGAGGCTCCTTGGGTTATGCAGTGAGTCGGGCATTAAATTTGCAACTGTAACCCGGGGCTTACCTAGAGATGAAGCCTCCGTACTAGAGAGTTTTATTACTACACTGGATTTTAGTATGGCAGGTGAATTTAGCAAGTTACTTAGCGAAAAAGTATTCTACGGTTGCATAAAGGTATCTGAGCAAGGATATTCTGCTGGTGGCTGCCCACCCTATGGTTATATAAGAATTCTATTGGATGAGGATAAGAAGCGAAAGCGTATTCTAAAGCCAGGTGAGCGCAAAGAAATATCAAACCAGAGAGTGAAGTTTGAACCGGCAAGAACAGGAGAAGCAAAGATTGTTAAAAGAATCTTTTTTGAGTTTGTAAATAAGGGGTTATTCCCGGAAGATATTGCCCATAGGCTAAACAAAGAAAATATACCAACTGCCATGCAAAAAACATGGAAAGCCTCAATGGTAATTCGTATTCTTACAAATGAAACTTATACAGGCACACGTGTATACAATAAAACCTGGGGTAGATTAAAAGAAAAAACCAGGCGTAACCCCAGGGATAAATGGATACTTTGCCCCAATGCCCACACTGCTCTTATTGATATGGATACATTCCAGAAGGCCCAGGAAAGACTGTACTGGCTCCGTCCGGGTATGCGACGACACAACAGTCGTCAGATCAAAGTTATTAACGGCTACATATGGAAATATGTGGAAGAATCCATTTGCAACCTAACCTTAGATCAAAAATTCTACGTTCGCCAAAATCTTCCTGTTGTGCTTGGAACCCGCTACATAACCAACAACGATAGCTATAGCTGTTTTTTTATTCCCACCAGACTAAAGAAACATGATAATATCTTGCTTTGTGAGATTGATTTTGATGATAGTGCGGGTAGTCTTAATGCAATCTACGCTATGCCAACAAGAGATATAGGGATCGATAGCTATGTAATATTAGACGATAAATCTCAGCTTAAAGAAGTGCCAATAGAGTCGCTTAAGAATGAGATTGAAGATCTAGCCAACCAGATACTCAGCTGGTATACTCCTTGGCTTTTAGTAAATTCCTAGCGATGGTCACGCTATCGATTACTACTAAGCCCACGATCACACCAAAAACAATAAAAATCAGCTTGTTCATATGCCACGCATTACCGAATTGGCCATGGATTAGATACCAATAGGCTCTGGTTAACCCGATAGATGGCGAGGGCACATGAAGCCTGGCAAAAATAGAAATGGTGGGAATACTCAGTAATGTGGAGTAACTAATCGAATATAGACTGGCTGATATGCCTAGTATTACTGTCAAACGTGATCCAGGGGTTTGTAAGCCTATTAGATCAACTAGCCACTGTTTTACTGTTGCGTGCCTATTTTTGCCACCAACCCTACTGCTAGTTAAGGTGTTGGATGGCGTAATCTGCCTCAGCTTGTGTGAATTTTTCGCCATTCTGGGATGTTAGTTGATCGTGGATTGCAGCTGGAGATAGGCTTAGAGTTTTTTGGTAATCCTTTGCCTTAGCTAGAGCATTCGCATTCCAGTCAGCTTTTACATTTTCTACTGCATATTGTGCAGCGGCTGCTGAAAATTGACCGCCATATTGTGAAACTAGCTGGTCATAGACACCTTGCTTGGACATGTGCATCGTATTGGCGTACGAATCAGCCTGGCTAAGTGCAGATTTGTATTCAGATGGAACATCGGGCTGCTTATTAGTATTCGAGGTTGTAGATTCGGTGCTACTAGGCGCGTTGCTAGTTGGGGTACTAGATGTGGGTGGCTTATTGCCTCTTGAAGCTACGTTGATAATTAAGCCCAGAGCAAATACTACTACCGTAATAATAATGGCTATTTTGAGGTTCTTTTGTCTATCTTTTAGTTCATGGTGATCAGCGGACTTAAGGTTACCAGTAAGGATGAGTATAAGGTCGACGAGATACCAGATACCACAACCGCCAAAAGTAATCAGTTTAAGTATACCTGTACCTACATAGCCGAGATAAAATCGATCGACTCCAAAGTAACCGAGAAACAGCGACAGCATCGCTGCAACCATAAAGTCTTTTTGAGATTTTGTATGTTCCGTTGGGGTGGCTTGGGTTGGGCTTGTTTGTTTTACCTTATTATTTTGATTATTCATTTAATTATTCCTATTAAGTTAGTCATTTGTTTACAACAATATATCCTAAATGTGCTTTGTAGTCAAATGATTATGTTCTTATGTCCAGATCGTACATACGATTAGTAGAGATGACAAATGACTACAAAGAAGAAGAGTTTTTGAGCAAATTCGCTCATCACCTCGCAAAAACACGTGAAGATAAGGGTTTCACCCAAGAGCAGCTGGCAGCTGAGGCTGGCATTGACAGGGTGGCTTTAGCGAATATCGAGACTGGCCGTAGACGCCCTACTCTTCGGACCGTGTATCGCCTTTCCAGGGCACTTAAGATTCCGTTAAAAGTATTGTTTGCTTCATTCTGAGCCAAGCACACCGGCAGATTTTGTTTATTAACTATTGGATCAGTATTCTTTGATATAATTATAGTAAGAATAAATTAGATGATAAGGGGGTAAGTATGTCATCCGAGAGTACAGATGATCAAGAGTATTACGACCTTGATCTTAACGCAGTAGGTGATGCAGATAGGTATAGCAAAACACCTCAAAAAGTTAACCTCAGCTGGTTAAAAAATCTAAATGTAAATCCTTTTGCCGGTGTAGTTAAGCAGTTACAAGAGTCTCTCCTTATAGAGACGGCTCAACAAATGGCTGAAGCCAGTAGACGCGCAACTGAATATATTGTTGAGTTTGGAGAAAGCACGAGCCAAATCCAATCGGCTGTAAAGACAGTCGCAAAAACCATGCCGGACTTTACTCCCCTTGTCTCACAAGTAATATCTGAAACACTTCATCCGGTCAAGAATATTAATAGTAATTTACAAACTATTTTTGCGGCCATTCGCCTACCTAGCTTGGTATCCAGTTGGACCAGGCAATTTGGAGATATGATTCGTAAGATTTTTAGTTTTGACTACAAAAAAATTCTAAGTCCTTTTGCCGATCTTATTGAGGCGCTGAGGTCAAGCAACTTCCTATTAATTGTGAATGCCAGCCAAGGAGAGAAAGAGTCAATCAA
Organism: Candidatus Saccharimonadota bacterium; assembly: GCA_035329105.1. Classification (GTDB taxonomy): domain Bacteria; phylum Patescibacteriota; class Saccharimonadia; order CAILAD01; family BJGX01; genus JAUPVL01. Next base: position 5,414 of record DAOLHK010000010.1, read on the forward strand.
TCAGCTTGGTATACTTTGGGTTAAGATAAAAATTTTGTATTTCAAATACTGTTATCTGCAAGGTGAAAAACCTACCCAAGAAGCTTTCCGCGCATTCTTAAGTCAAGAATGCCGAGAATATCTTAATCTACACGAAGATGATCCTGCTAAAATATATGGATTTGCAAAGTCAGTTTTCAATTCTATAATGCTTCGGCTTTATGTGGATTACGTGGAGATTATTGAAAATAAAGCCTGCTCTTATAATGACGATTTTATTGACTTAGGAAAATTGAAGTTCCGTATTGAGCCTTATGTGGAAAACCCCGAGCATGGCAAAGTAATGTTTACTAAGATGGCAGGGCAACAGATTGGAACTAGCGCACAAACAATACGGAATTACTTAAACAGTGATCTAATTGATATAGAAATAATAAAAACTTCGCACATATCGGCCTTAAAGCAGCGAACACTAAAAGCCCATTTACTACCCTATAGCCCAAACTTAATTCATGACCTGCTCAAGATCAAGCTTGATAAAAATAACAGAAAACTGCACAGGAAACAGGGGGTCTATACTGTTACCCAAGTAAGTGAGTTGATGGGTATATCTCGCAAAACTCTTGAACGCTGGGACGCGCAAGGCATTCTTACTCCGGAACGGGTAAATAACATACGATATTATACGCATGAAGAAGTGAACCAAATCAGCGAAATTTTTTGCAAGAACAATAGCCCCAAGTTTAAAGCGCTCAAGGCTTCCATCGCTGCCAGCTAAGTAGTCGCCAAAAGCAAGGGCCCCATCAATGGGCCTTTTTTTATTTCTAATGTCATAGGCTTCTTTGCCTATTGTTTAGATGAACGCTTAACAAAGGAAATTAAATGAAAAACGAAGAAGATTATTTTGAAACAACAGACTTGGGTTTGGCAACCACTATTGCGACGCTGGGGTTTGAGCTTGATTCACTAGACCGATCCAACCTGAACAGGGTTAAGTTCATTTTTCAGCGTGGAGACGGGTTTGAGGGCCTCGTACAAGGCTATTGGCGAAACGAATTAACCGTCGACCCACTCACATACTTCAACAATATAAAGCTATTGAAGAATCGAATCTACTCTAGATGATAGCCTGCTCAACTTAATTAAAAGGAGTGCATATGACAATAAATGATGACAAGAATGATAAAAAGCCAAAACCTGCCGAGATTATAAACCTTGAACAAAACCCACGCATTATCAAGATAGAAGAGCCTGACTCCCCCGTGTCCCTGAATCAATGGCAGGCAATTATTAAGGATAATTTTCCCGACCTAGCATTTGCCGCAGAAATTAGTTTATCTATCATTGCCCAAATCTTAATTAAAGATGTTACGAACCCATTTGCTTTGGTCTTAGTAGATGTGCCGTCGGCTGGTAAAACTATAGCCATCAACTTTTTTGCCGAAATTGCCGGGCTTACTTATGCTACAGACAAATTTACCCCTGCCTCATTCGTGTCAAATGCCGCAAACGTGAAGAAAGAGAAATTGAAAGAAATTGATATGTTGCCGAGGGTTCAATACAAACTTCTTTTAATAAGAGACTTAGCTACTCTATTCTCAAAGCGTGACGACGATCTGAGCGAGTGCCTGGGCATATTAACTCGAATACTCGACGGTGAGGGTTTCAGTAGCGACAGCGGCATTCATGGCCAAAGACAGTACGTTGGCGAGTATTTATTTATGCTTCTTGCTGCCTCCACCCCAATTCCACCTCGTGTCTGGAAAATGATGGGTAACCTTGGTTCTCGTTTGTTTTTTCTCAATATAAACTCCAAGGACAAAACCGAGATTGAATTGGCCAAACAACTTGGCTCAACCGCTTATAAAACCAAAGAGACTGTGTGCAAAGTGGCTACAAGAGAATTACTCGAAACACTCTGGTCAACCTACCCTGAAGGAGTTGAGTGGGATAATACCGTCGATGAGATACACAAACTAAATATTGCAAAGTGTGCGATGCTTTTAGCCCGACTACGTGGCGTTCTCAATGCCTGGGTTGAAAAAGGCGAGGACGGAAAAGAATATAACCATACGATGCCGGTCATTGAGAAACCTGACCGGATAAACCAACTCTTCTATAACCTTTGCCGCGGGCATGCCTTAATAGCAGGCCGCACTAGCCTCTCGAACGAAGATGTTCGACTGGCTGTAGAAATAGCAGTAGATAGCGCACCCACTCAGCGAACAAAGTTGTTTCGAAAACTACTAGAGTTAGATGGAAAGATTTGTACCACTGAGGTTGAGGCTGCTCTTAACTGCTCAAAGCCTACCGCCCTAAAAGAGATGGAGATTCTTAAAATCCTTGGGATATGCACAATCGAGGAAGATAGCCAGGGACTTGTAGGCGGCACCGAGAAGATTCTTTATCTTGACAACACGTTCGATTGGTTTCTTAGTGATGAGTGCAAAGCTATTCGAGGAATTAAAACAGACACAACCGATAAAGTAAATCCGACACTGTGGGAGGACAACCCATGAAGTAAGGTGACCTCTTCTCAATGAATATTAAATAACTCTTATGGAGTAAATTATATGACTACCATGCCTAAAACTAGCAAATGTGAGCAACTACGCGAGATATTAACCCAAGCGATTTTCAAAGATAAATGTATGCTGTGTGGGAGCGCACGAAATAACCAAGCGCGATTCTGCAGCCAGTGCAACGCTCTTTGTCCAAAGCAAAAACCCAAGTATGACGAAGTGCTGGTTAGAGTCAAGATTCGAAAGGAGTAAAAGTGAGCGATAAGCCTAACCAAGAAAAACCGATTGCCAAGATAATGCCTGCCGACGAAGTACGAAGAAGGATAGGTAACTACAAGGCAACTTGCGACCCTGCTACCCTACTTCAAGAAGCAGGTAAGTTATGGGGTCAACTCGATATTACCGACGGGAAAGAAAAAGAAAAGATTCGGGAGAAACTAGGTGACAAGCTCGAGGAAGTGGCGGCCATAACATCGCCAGATAACCATTACTTAATTACCGAGACAATACGTAGTCCCAAGCTACGCACACTAATGTTGGAAATAACCAACCGGCTTATAGCAGAGTTTCAATGTAATACTAGTAGCGAAAAGATGTTGGCAGAAACTGCAGCTTGGGCTTATACCAGGATGATTGAATATAGCCTCCAGGCGGGAGCAAGCCTAGAAATTGAATTCCTGAGCAGCCAAAAAAATGGTTATTACACCTTACTAGCCAAGGAGGTTGATCGAGCAAACCGTCAATACATTACGGCGCTAAATACTCTAAAGCGGTTTAAGCAGCCTCCTGTAACTGTAAGTTTCAAGGCTGACACAGCATTTGTCGCACAAAACCAACAAATAAATGCCAATAAACCCGAGGGTTCAAATAATGCCAAGCAATGATTACGGAAACTCTCAGTTAAATGAAGATTTAAGATCAGTGAGTGTTACCACCATCATCAATAGCCTGCGTACGGGTTTTAAGTTAAGTTTACAAACACGCCCTGTCATGATTAACAAAACACCCGTTACTATGGTCCCCACCCGTACTGGCTTCGGTGGATACCGATATTGGTTCGTATGCCCGACTTGCGGCGGACGAGCTGGCAAAGTTTACGTTTACGGGGTCTCTGTGTCATGTAGAAAGTGCCTTAGTTTAACTTACCGATCTTCTCGGTTCAAGGGCATGGTCGAGGGGAAAAACTACTCGGGATGAAGATGTGCCTCGAAAGACTACCCCACCTCTTGTTCGATATGAGTATGATGATTCTGGCCAGGAAGGTGCTCTCAATGAACTTTTCGATTATTTACTTGATAAGTTCTTTGCTGAGTTAGATTAGTCACTTATAATAAGTTATAATAATTGATAGTTATGAAAATAATGAAGAAATACCGCAGCGTCACAGAAGTTGCCGAACTACTCCAGGTACACTGGCAGAGTATACTTACCTACATTAAAAACGGCGAATTAGAAGCCATTAAGCTTGGGCGGGGCTATCGGATTAGCGATGAAGCTATCCAAGAGTTTCTGAAAAACCGAAGCACCAAAAAGGCCAACAAATGAAACAAGCAGCAGCCTATGTTCGGGTAAGTACCGACAAACAAGCCGACGAAAAGACTTATGAGACTCAAATTGACGAGATTAAGCGAAAGGTTGAAAAAGATGGTCATATTCTCTCTGACCAATTTATTTATCTTGATGACGGCTGGAGCGGAGCCTATCTAGAACGACCTGCTTTAGACCAGCTTCGCCAAGATGCTCGCGAACAGAAGTTTAATGTCTTATATGTTTACGACAAGGGCAGGCTGTCACGGATATTCGTCCATCAAGAGATTGTTATTGAAGAGTTGCTAAGCTACGATATTGAATTTGTCAGCCTGCACGATATAAACGGCTCTACGCCAGAAGAAAAGGTCATGGGTGGAGTCATGGGCCTTTTCCATGAATACGAGCGTGTAAAGACTGCTGAGCGCTTTAGATTGGCAAAATTAAACAAGGTGCGGCATGGCAATCTACTCGGCTATAACCCACCCTATGGCTATGACTATGTACCAGTCCAAGGTAAAGGTTCAACGAAGGTAAACGGTTACTTTGTTATTAACGAAGAGGAAGCTAAAGTGGTAAGAATGATGTATGAATGGGTTGGCGTGGAAGGTATCTCACTACGTGAGGTTATCCGTAGACTCTATGAAAAAGGAATACCACCCAAGAAAGCCAAGCGAGCCACTTGGACCAAAGGCCCGATAGCTAGACTACTAAGTAATGAGACATATGTCGGTCGACACCACTACAACAAGCGAGAAGGTGTGATCCCAAAGAACCCTTCCCCTGCTAGTGAAAAGAAATACAAGAATCGACACACAAATAAAACCAGCCGCCGATTGCGAGATAGATCCGAATGGTTAGAGGTTAAAGTACCAGCTATTATTGAGGAGTCACTGTACAGAAAGGTACAAACGCAACTCCAGCACAACGCAAGGTTCTCTCAAAGGAATAAGAAACACAATTATCTATTTGGTGGTTTAGTCTGGTGTTCGTGTGGAGCTAAGCGTGTAGGCGACGGGCCTGCCGGTAAGAAATACTACCGTTGCACAGATAGATTGCATAACTTTCCACTGCCCGCGGTCTGTAAAGTAGGCGGGGCCAATGTTGCTGTACTCGACTCTATTGGTTGGCAAAAGATTGCCGAACTGCTAACAAATCCAAATCTTATAGAGAAGCAAATTGGGCGATATAGCCAGAAGCAAGTAAAAAAGATCGGGGATAAGCAGAATGATAATACCATAGTACGGTCTTTGAAGCTACTTGAAGACGAGGAGCGACGATACGTAAAAATGTATGGACTGGGTCGAATAAGCGAGGCTATCTATGAAGAGCAGATAGAAAGTGTACTAAAGCGTCGACAAGATTTACAGACAAAAGCAACGGAAGCAACAGATGGTCAACTGGAAAAGTTTCAAAATGTTGATGCTCAGCAAATGGCTAAGGCTTTTTCTGGGTTTGTGAGCAAATTAGATTATGAGCACAAACTCTTCACTGTGCGCAAGATAGTTGATAAAGTAATAGCTACGAAAGAAGAGGTTACTATATGTGGATTTATACCAACAGAAAAGGAAGTATTACATGCTATCAATAGCAATGGTAGAGACAGAAACATACCTAATAATGGGCGTGGAAAGGTAGGGTTGCGTGCTATCAATCGGAATAGTCGGCTTGCCCAATGTAGGCAAGTCTACACTTTTTAATGCCCTTACCAAGAACCGCGTACTTGCGGCCAACTACCCCTTTGCTACAATTGAGCCCAATGTAGGTATTGTAAATGTCACCGACAATAGACTTGATGAACTAGCCAAGATATCAGGGTCAGAGAAAGTCATACCCGCTACTTGTACTTTCGTAGATATTGCAGGAATAGTACGCGGTGCCAGCAAAGGTGAAGGACTTGGAAATAAATTTTTATCCCATATTCGCGAAAGCAATGTAATAGCTCAAGTAGTACGTGCATTTGAAAATGATGATATCGTGCACGTCGAAGGCAAGATCGACCCCGCCCAAGACATTGATATAATACGCACTGAACTTTGTCTTGCAGATATCGATAGCATCACCAAGAAGATTGACAAGCTTGAAAAAGAACGTAAGACTAATCCAAAAGTATCCAGTCAAATTAATGAACTCCATAAGATGCTAGATATCCTCAATAAGAGTGAGCTACTTAGCAGCCAGATGACGGACTTCCCTGAAGCTGTCCAAGACCTACAACTACTCACAGTCAAAAAATTTGTATATATCTTCAATATCGATGAAGAAACTCTGAGTAACAAAAGTAAACAGGAAGATCTAGCAAAGCTCACCAATAACTTCCCGGCGGTATTTTTGTGTGCACAACTCGAATCAGAGCTTCAGGATATGCCCAAAAAAGATGCGCTTGATCTTCTCAAGTCTCTGGGTCAGAGCGAATCCGGTGTAGACACACTGATAAGACTTAGTTATCAAACTCTCGGATATATTAGCTATTACACATCAGGACCTCAAGAATCACGAGCCTGGACTATTACCAAAGGAAATACCGCACCACAAGCTGCTGGAGTAATTCATACTGATTTTGAGACTGGCTTTATCAAAGCTGAAGTCGTAAGTTATCAAGATTTTGTGAACTGCAATGGATGGTCGGGAGCCAAGGATGCTGGTAAGGTTCGGCTGGAAGGAAAAGACTATATCGTGCAAGATGACGATGTGATAGTATTTCGATTCAATAACTAGAGAATTGTTGCTATTTTGTTATAGCTTTGGAATTACTACTCTTTCTGCTGATGATAAATATACCTATAAAAAGAACGATTGCGATTCCAATATAGCCTATAGCGCCAATCGATCCAGTATTGGTACCTTGCAAGAATAAATAATTGTATATGGCTATAAGTCCTCCAAGTAAAAAAGCTATGCCTATACTATTAAGACGAATCTTTTGGCGTAGATCCTTGATAGTTCGGGCTTGTCTAATGGTGATAAATCCTACAAAAATATATGCTGTCGACATTGCAGCAAATAGCCAACTTGCAATCTTATCTACTGGAAAATATACATAATCTGAATAGAACTGATAAGTAATTTCCGACCATGAATTAATTACTATCATCTGACAGGCAATTATTATTAATAGGTATGGTAACAATACCCATACAAATGATATTTTTTTAGCAAATCCTAGATACCATATCAATCGAGCCATAACCAGTATAGATGCATAGTAAAAAAAGTCACCACAGTTAGTAACTATCTTTAGTATTTGCTCATCTCGTGTAAATATAAAAGGCACAGAATAAAACAGGGTTGAAATGCCAATAAGCAAAATACCTAAAGAATAATATAAACTTATGGGTGATTTTCTTTTGTTATAAAAATACAAGCCTCGCACGCCCAGTGAGGTAGCTACGATACCAAGTACTAAAAAAGGTATAACATTTGAAGGTATTGGATATGGCATTTGGCATTATTTTAGCATTTGCTTGTAAGCTTAAGCAAATTGTTATTTTTTACGGCTGACGATAAATATACCTATAAACAATATTATTGCTGATATCAAATAACCAACCGTTGATATAAGGCTAGAGTTGCTGCCTTGAGTAAATAGAAAATTATAAGTCGCGAATATACCACCTATCAAGAAGGATGCGCCTATCAACATCAGTCTAAGTCTCTGCTTGGAGTTACCGATAGATCTACCGCTTTTTAATGTCAGAATACCCACAAATATATAGGCGCTAGACATAGCCGCAAAGAACCAGCTTGCTATGACTGGTACCGGATAGCTAACACTACCTTCAGAAAAAGTATATTGAATATCTGGGAACGCAATCAAAGTAGCGACAAATGCCCCAATGATCATTACTAGATAAGGTAAAAGTATCCAAATAAAAGCAATCTTTTTATTAAACCCTAAGTACCATATCAGTCTTACCATTACCAATATCGAACCGAAGTAGAATACATCTCCAACTATCGTAGTAAGCTTGAGATATTCTTCATTTTGGGTGAAAAAAAATGGCACTGAATACATCAAGGCCGATATGCCACCCAACACAGCACCGGTAGCATAATACAATATCAGAGGAGTCTTTTGCTTGTTGTACAGATATATACCTCTTATCCCGAATAACAATATCGAAATACCAAGCAGAAAGAATGGGATAATGTTAGATGGAAGTGAATAAAACATAAGAAGATTTTATCACTTTTATAACAATACTTATATAGTCTTGGCTATTGATACAAAGATCTATTTGGCACGTTCTAGATATGTACCATATCTAGTGTCTACCTTGATCTTTTCCCCGTTTTTAATAAATTGAGGTACAGCTACACTAATACCAGTCTCTAAAGTTGCTTGTTTGGTATTGGAGCTTGCACTATTCCCCTTGTCTCCTCCAGGAGTGCTTGTGACCTGAAGTATTACATTCTTTGGCCATTCAAAACCTATAATTTTATTATCATAGATAAGTGCATCGATAGTACCACCTTCAAGTATATATTTTGGTATGTTGACATCAACAGATTTCGCAATATCTATACTCTCAAAAGTTTTCGAATCCATAAAATGCAACTGATCGCTGTCTGAGTACAAATATTGTACACTCTGCCTAGAGATATCTGCCGGAGCAACGTTTTCATCGTTTCGAAAAGTCCTATCCAATACGTTACCGGTAATCATATTTTTGAGCTTAGTATTTACTATCGAACCACCTCTACCCATCTGTTTTTGGGCATACTCAATTACCTTGTACGGCACTCCGTCCAAATCAATAATTGTTTCTTTTCGGAGTTGTGTAGGACTTAGCATGATATAACGTTCTCTAGATTACTTAACAACAAAAGGCAATAGACCAATGTGTCTAGCTCTCTTGAGGGCTTTGGCGAGCATTCTTTGATGCTTCATGCTTGCACCTGTGCGTTTACGCGATTCTATCTTACCCACACTGTTGATATACTTCTGCAGAGTCTTATAGTCTTTATAGTCTATATACTCAACGTTTTCTGTATAAAATTTATTCTGTTTTGCTTGATAAAATTCTGTCATATATTCCTTTCAGCTAAAATGGGATGTCATCTAGATTGATTTCACCTTCTCCCATATCTTCAATAGGTGCATCATCTTTCTTTGACTTGTCCTGTTTTCCCTTATCACTATTATATGGCGCATCAGTATCCATGCTTTCTCCTGCCCTATCTACGAAGTTGATATCGGTTGCAACTATTTCAGTGCGTTGCTTCTTGGCTCCATCTTGGCCTTCCCAATTTCGTGTTTGAAGTCTACCAACAACCAATACTTTTCTACCTTTTGCGAGATAATTAGACACTAATTCTCCGAGTTTACCCCATGCAACTACATCATGATATTCTACAGAGTCTTTTCTTTCTCCAGATGGATCGTTCCAGCTTCTGTTTGTAGCTACTGCAAAAGATGCTACAGACTGTCCGCTCGGTGTAGTTCGAAGTTCAGGATCCCTAGTTAGATTACCCATTATTATTGCTTGATTAAAGTCCTTGGCCATTATACTTCCTCCTTGATTGTCTTTTCTTTACTTTCTACAACTTTATCGGCTGGTTTCGTATTGGGTTTTTTTAGGTATCTAATATCTTCAATAGATACTATCAAAAATCGAATCACTTCTTCAGTAATTCTTAGACGATTATTAATATCTCGGGTTTTTGCTGGGTCTATTTCTATTTCATAGAATACATAGATACCCCAATCCTGCTTGTTTATCTTGTAAGCAAGCTTCTTCTTGCCCCAATTGTCTTTTTTATTTATCTTAGCACCTAAATCAGTAAGAATTTTCTCGATTTTTTTCAGAACATTCTCAATATCGATTTCTAGATCTGGGTGTAATACAAGTGCAACTTCATAGTGTCGCATATATATCCTTTCTTTGGCACCCTTCAAACTTATGTTTGAAGTTTTACTGCTCCGAATTACAAATCGGAGGAGTAAAAAGGTTTAAATATTACAAATTACTCTGAGATTATATCTTATATATTTGAAATGGTCAAGGTATACTTGAGATATGCAAAAACTTTCTAGTGAACTTCTCGAAAAACCTGTGGTTGGTGTACAAAACTCCGAAGTACTCGGGACAATTAGCGGATTTGTTATCAATTCTTCAGATTTCAAAATAGTTGTTTGCATTGTAAGTTCACCAATATCTAAGCATAAACTATATTTACTGCCAAGCGATATCAGACTTGTAAGTCACGATAAGATCATCATTGACTCGCATCAGAAATTAAGCGAATTTGAAGATTTGATTAGATATCAACATGTCATTACCCAGGGCTATAATGTCATCGGATGCAAGGTATCTACTACCAGTGGTAAGCGATTGGGCAGAGTCAAAGATTTCATATTCGACCCTGCTCATTTCTATATATCCAAACTCTATGTAAACCCCGGTATACTCAAAGCTTTCATTGTCACCAATTTATTGATAGATCGAGCAGATGTGATAGATGTACGCAAAAACACAATAATAGTCAAAGATAATTACGCAAAAATCAAAAAAGCATCTCCTTCAGTATTGCCACAAAGTAACTAGCTGTGTGATAATTAAATCAATGGAGGTGAGTTTTTGATAGTAGTTATACTTTGGCTAGCATTAATAGGAATTGTTGTACATTTTTTCGTTACTGCCAAAAACTAAATCTACATCATCAAGAGCTTTAACTACATCAGAATATTTAAACCCTTGGCGCAGCAAATACTGCGTCAATTTTTGTTTGTCTTGATATTTGTTACTTTGATGATATTTCTTTTCAATCAAAGTCTTAATAACTTTGACTTGATCAACTACTTCATCCATTTCAAGACTTTGTTTAATGATAGTTTTTGAAATACCTTTTTTTATTAAATGCGCCTTAATATAAGAATTGGATTTGAGCCTATATTGTTGTTTATCGGCAATAAAACTCTTTGCATACTCCAAGTCGTCTATGTATTTATCTGCTATCAACTGAGCGATAGTCATATCGATGTAAGTTGATTCGTAGCCTTTCTGAGTCAAGTAACTGCGCATTTGATATTCAGTCCTTGGGCCATACTGCAAGTAGTACAAAGCTATATTGTAGGTTTTATTGTAATTAGATGATGAAATTATTTTTTTGAGCTCATCGTCAGATAGTATCTGACCTACCTTAAGATGCATTAACGAAAGCTCCAAGTCCCCTATAGAGCAGCAAAAACTATCGTCAACATATATATTGTAAAGATTGTTGTGTTTTTTTTGCCTTGTGATTTCGGTTATTTTGTTCATACAAAGTGCCTGGTCGAAGGTTCTTTGTTATCTCAACCTTTGGCGCGTATTTCTTTTTCTAGTTCAGCCATTATCTTGGGATTGTCTGTAAGAAATTGCTTCGCTGCTTCTCTACCTTGTCCAATCTTTTCATCTTTGTAAGAAAACCAAGCTCCAGCTTTTTGTACTAACTCGTTTTTGACAGCCAGGTCTACTAGATCGCCAGATTTTGAAATACCTTCGTTGTACATGATATCAAACTCTGCCACCTTAAATGGAGCTGCTATTTTGTTTTTTACTACCTTCACTTTTACGTGATTTCCGATGATATTATCACCGTCTTTTATCTGTTCACTCCTACGAATATCAAGCCTTACAGATGCATAATACTTGAGAGCATTACCACCAGCAGTTACTTCGGGATTGCCAAACATTACTCCTATCTTCATACGAAGTTGATTGATAAATATTACAGTGGTGTTTGATTTGGATATAACTCCTGCCAATTTTCTTAGAGCTTGGCTCATAAGTCTTGCTTGTAGGCCCATATGGCTATCTCCCATTTCGCCTTCTATCTCAGCTCGTGGTACAAGAGCAGCAACAGAGTCTACTACTACGACATCTACTGCACTAGATCTCACAAGAGTCTCACAAATTTCAAGAGCTTGTTCACCGGTGTCGGGCTGTGAGATTAGCAAGTCATCCAGCTTTACTCCAATCTTAGATGCGTATTCAGGATCTAGAGCATGTTCAGCATCAATAAATGCTGCAAGTCCACCTTTCTTCTGTACTTCGGCTACAGTATGCAGTGCAAGAGTAGTCTTACCACTTGATTCTGGTCCATATATTTCTACTATTCTACCCTGTGGAATGCCTCCACCCAGTGCTAAATCCAATGATAAACTGCCTGTAGGTATAGTGGCTACTTCTATTTTCATACCCTCACCAAGCTTCATAATAGATCCCTGTCCAAATTGTCGCTCTATTTGCTCTACAGCCAGATCTACAGCCCTAAGTCTAGCTTGAGATTCCTTGTTTTTGCTTGAGCTTTTTTGTTCTATATTATTATCTGGTTTTTTCTGTTCAGAGTTCTTCAATTGATTTTCCTTTTTGGATTTAGTTGGTGTGATAGTTGACATATTCCCTCCTTGTTCGGTTTTTTTTCTTTATATACACACTATACCGAACAATTTACAAACATGTCAACAAATATCTATAACTTTATTTAATCAATTATACACCCTCGGTGTAAAGCATTAGCTAGTTATCGCTCGTAAATAAAATTAGTCTAGAGAAATTCTCTAGACTTTGAAGCTTGATATGCGCTCGTAAACATCAAAAAAAGAAGATGTTTTGCAGCGCGGGTGGCCAGGGCAGCTCTCGCCACTCTCTTTGCGAGGAATCCCTGTAGGGAAGACTGTACTGAATATATGCGGTATTAGATGTTCGCAACCATACTGGTCCCCACGGCATATGCGAGTGCACATATACAATCAGCTTGTACCTAGGGTGGCATATACCCCTGTGCACATGATTCTCTGTGCATAGATCTAGAGCTTCCCTTAGCTCGGCCGGCGTGTGCTGACCCAACTCATCTAGCAAAGCACCGATGGTGTCGAGATCTTCTTGGATCCCGGTGGTTGTATCAGACATCTTCTTCCTCTCATAGGTTGTAGGTACAAACTTACAAGATTATATCAGTCTTGTGCTACTTTTGTATAGTATCTTGAGAACTATTATTACTTTTGAGTCTTTCTATGCGAGCAATATTTAGTGATTTGCTTGCCTTATCATATAAATCTGGATTATTTTCTTTTAATAATTCGAGTAGCTTTGCAGCCCGAATATTCTCATAAACCACCGCCGCGGCCTCATCACTAATATCTTCTAGTAATTGTAATGCATCAATGATGTCTTGGCTGGCTTCTTGAGCTTTGCCCAAGCCAAAATAGGCATGCGCTCGAATACCTAATATTTCTGATCGGCGGCGATTCATGCTACCTTCTTCTTTTTCTACTTTGGGTAGTAGGTCATAAGCTTGTTTTACATACAAAAGTGTTGACTCATAGCGATTCTGAACTATCTCTAGTGCAGCTAAATGTAGAAGTGTAGTCATAATATAAAAACTATGCGGATGCTTGGCAGCTTGAATAGTATTAAGACCTTTTTTCAGCATATTCTCGGCTCGAGAATAGTATTTTAAATAGACATACATTAGCCCAATTTTAGATTGTGTAATACCTAATTCGTTGAGATTATCAGTCTTTGTTAGCGCCTGCTCGCTCTTGCGCAACCACTCGAGTGCTGAGTTATAATCTTTGTGGTATGCCAGCATAATGCCAATATCGCGTTGCACCGAGCCGACCTTATCTGGCCTACCAAGTTTAGTAAATCGTTGCACAGCCTCTTCGTAATAAGGCATTGCCTTAACCATATTGTTGTCTATCTTGTAAGAGACGCCAATCATATGAACACAATCAGCAGCTTCGACTGGAAGATCGAGCTCATCTAACAACTTTACGGCTTGTTTGTAGGTCTTAACTGCTTCAAGTGCACGCCCATTATTTCGAAGTTCGGTCGCCTGGGAGACGAGTTTATTTGGATCCTGTTGAATCATCTAAAATTATTAAAACTTATTGGGAAATCAAAGTTAGCAGAGCGCAAAGCTTCCATTACTGCCTGAAGATCGTCTTTTTTGGCTGCACTTACCCGAACACTTTCACCTTGTATCTGAGTTTTTACCTTCATGCCCTTTTCTCTTATGAGCGCTGTTATTTGCTTGGCTTTGGTCTGGTCGAGACCTTGCACCAAGGGTATGGTCTTGCGCGAAATCATATTGTTCTCGAGTATTTCCGATGATTTATCCAAAAACTTCAAGCTCAGATTGGCCTTCAAGAATTTACTTTCTAGCACACCTATGATTGCCTCGATCTTGAGCTCTGAGTTAGATTCTATTTCTATCTTTTTGGCATCTCTATCAAATACCAGCTTGGAATTTGTACCTTGGAAGTCGTAGCGAGTTGAAATTTCGCGTTGAGCTTGATCGCAAGCATTTATCATTGCGCTCACATCATATTCACTGACTACATCAAATGTTGAATCTTTTGCCATATGTTATTTATTATAACTTAACTTTTAATATTACTTAAATTGGGTAATCACTATCACATGTTGTGAGCGAATTATTTTTTTCAAGACAGTTCTCGTGTTGCCGATTGCGATATTCAGTCTTGAAATTTGTACCACGAATAAAAACAAAGTTAATAACTAATGAAATAAGTAATAATATCAAGCCCGAAACCAATAATACTAATCCTATCTTACGATCATTTTCCTGCAATCTACTAAAATGATTATGTTTCATAGGTTATAATTATACTATGAATATTCATTCAAAAAATAGCCTTGTTAATCGCGTGCTGGGTTGGGCTATGTATGGATTTGCCTTTATTATGCCACTTTCTAATTTACCTCAAATAATGCAATTATTTCAGACACAAGTGGCCAGTGGATTATCATTACAGACCTGGGTGCTTTATTTGGTTTTTGGACTTATCCCGTTATTTTATGGCATAAGCAACAATATTAAGCCACTCATAGTTACTAATATCCTATGGACTATTATAGACTTAATCATGATTGTTGGAATATTGAGATTTGGGACTTTTGGCAACTCTACTTATGAGCAACTTTTATTAATAAATAATATAGGTAAAACAATGGCTGGAATCGGAATTATTTGCTTGAGTAGTGCAGCGGCCATATTCGCCAATGATTTACTTTATACTAAAAGGAAATATCGTGCCTAAGAAACTATCATATAACATGCAAAAACGCATACGTTATGATAAATTGTTGATATTAATTGCAATTTTTGGAGTAGCAGGAAGCGTCATTATTTTTAGAAGCTATGCTGATACTAGAGTGAACTCTAATGTAAGTGGATCTTATGCAATAGACAGGTTCACTATTACAGATGCGGCTAACGAACCAATTCCTATTAATTCCGACAAATATCTAAATCTAAGACCTGATGACCAGGCTACTATTGAGCTAGCTACTGCTCGTGGCAAGCAATATTGCCTCAATGGATACAATCGTTCTGGAGCTAGTATAAAACTTACTCTAGATGAAAAGTCAGTTACCAACTTGATTCGCGGCGACCTACCAATAGATAGCAGCAACCCACCATCACAACTTGGTTGTATTGAGGCTCAGAATAGTACTAATGACAATAAAATGATGATAGAAAATACCGGAGGTAGTGTCTGGATTAAAGACATAATTGTATACTAGGAAGTTTACTTAAACTGAGTATCTTTATTAAATTCCAAATCATTCTTAGCCTCACCAGCTTTACCTATGATACCGATGTCTTTATTTGCTACTGTAGCATTGGTAACTCCTACTATTGTATTCCCAGCATTTCCGGTAGTGAGCTTGATAGTATTCTTTGCCTTAAATATCTGTGAAGCGCCAGGTAGCATAGTCCCTATAAATACATCTTGACCATCTGCAACTACAGTAATAAAAGTGGCTTGATTTACTATACTGACCAATAGTTCTACCCCATCGATATTATTAGTAGACAGTTTGGCAGCTTCTGTACTAGATTGAGGCAGATCTGCAGTAACTGTTCGCGTTACAGTTGTGGTTTTACCTAGTTGGTTCTTTGCCGTAATAGTAATAACATTGGAGCCACTCACTAGAGAAACTCTTTCTGAAAAGCTCCCATCTGCGTTGGTAGATATCGGTGAATCATCTATAAATACATCCGATTCACCATCAGTCTGACCCGATATAATAACAAAATCCGTGCTCACTCTTTCTTGATTGCTATTGAGAGTAATCTCAGGTGGTGCAGCAATGATAATGACTTGCCAGCTCAGGTATCCAGCAATCAATACAAATAACATAATGCTAAATAACAATACAAGGGTCTTAGAGCTCAATACGAAGTTTTGACCTCCTAAAGGACGCAGGGACATATTGCTGTCAGTCTTGATATAACCACCGGATTCTTTGCTTTGTTTGTAACTCAATCGTTCTTTTTTGTACATGTTTACAATAGGAGCAGTTTCGAATCCTAGATAATCAGCATAACTTTTGATATAGCCAAGGGTGTAAACATCATCAGTCAAATGTTCATAGTCCCCATCCTCTATCCACTGTAAATATTTTTTGCGTATTTTGGTAGCGGACTCCACCTCTTTGAGGGACTTTGAAAGCTCGATACGACGTTTTTTTAATAAATCGCTTACGGTAAGATTATTGCCAGCTTTCAATTGATCATCCGGCTTTTTGGTAGAATTAGAATCCGGACTCACTGTAGGTCTGTTTCTCCAGTATTTAATTCTTCTAAGCTAGAGACCAATACTTCGCGTGGCTTACTGCCATTGGCAACACTCACTACCCCTTTTTGTTCAAGAATATCTATTAGCTTGGCTGCTCTAGCATAGCCTACACCTAGACGACGCTGTAAGAGACTGCTTGAGCCCTTCTTGGCGGCTATTACTACCTCAGCAGCTTGTTCCCATAGATCGTCGTCCATAGCATCATAGCTACTAGCTCCAGCACCACCTTTGAGATTTACGCTCTGGGCTAATACTTCTTGGTTGTACTCAGGCTGACGTTGTTCACGCAAGAATTTTGTAACTGCACTGATTTCGTCATTGCTGACCAATACTCCTTGCACACGTTTGGGCTTGATATATTCTGGACTTGAAAAAAGCATATCACCTTTACCTAGCAGTTTTTCTGCACCTGCCATATCTATAATAGTGCGTGAGTCTACCTGACTTGCGGTAGTCAGAGCCATTCTAGTCGGTACATTGGCCTTAATAGTACCGGTTATCACATTGACACTTGGCCTTTGAGTGGCAAGTACCAGATGTATACCCACAGCACGTGCCATCTGTGAGATTCTCTGGATAAGACTTTCGACATCTTTTCCGGCTTGCATCATCAGATCAAACAACTCATCTATAACAATTACTATATATGGCATTCTATCTACATCTTTTAGGGTATTGTATTCACCGATATCTCGTTTGCCATATTCAGCCAATAGCTTCAATCTGCGTTCCATCTCAGCAACCGCCCACTTGAGAGCAGATACAGTCTTGTCTGACTCCGTGATAACAGGTGTGAGTAAGTGAGGGATATTATTGTATAGTGTCATCTCGACGTGTTTTGGATCCACGAGTATCAGCTTCAGCTCGCTTGGTGAATTTCTATATAGTAGACTCAAGAGAAGTGCATTGATAGTGACTGATTTACCAGTACCCGTAGCTCCGGCTACAAGCAAGTGAGGTGCCTTGTTGAGGTCATAGGTCACTATATCACCTGCAACATCCCGACCCAGCGCAAATGATAGCTTTGATTTGCCTTTTTCGTATTCCTTTGATTGAAAAATGTCTTTTATGCGAACTGTTGCACCTTTTTGGTTTGGTACTTCAATACCTACGAGGCTTTTCCCGGGGATAGGTGCCTCGATTCGTATCTGTTGAGCTTCCAATGCCAATGCAAGGTTGCGATCTAATGCAGCTATTTTGCTCAGATTGACTCCAGTAGGAGGTTTGAGTGTGTACTGAGCCACAGTAGGGCCTACATCCACACCATCCATTTTGACTTCAAACCCAAAGTCCGAGAATGTATCAGAGATTATTTTGGCATTGGCTTTTGCGTCACCAGGATCTGGCTGAGTGGAAGTTGCTTCTAGCAGATCGATAGACGGATACTTCCAATCTTTATCTACTGAGTACATAATAGGTTCAGTTTTTTTATCGCTCACAGTGTCTTTACCGATAGTGCCTTTTATGGGCAGTTTGTTATTGATATGGAACTTGGTATCTTTCTCTTTATCGTCTTCATCATCGTCACTCTTCTCCTTGCTAAACAATCGCTTGAATATATCTCTGAGGCTGGTATTAAGTGCTATGACTAAGCTTATGATCATCAGCATAATAAGGATAAAAATAGATACAGGCTGATTGAGTATGGGCGACATTAGTGAGTAGACCGCATATCCAATAATGCCACCATAGTCGCCTATACTAGTAATACTTGGATTAGCTGGCATAGAAATAGCTGCGACTAGACTACTAAGGAATATAAAAAATGCGATTGTACCTATTAGTGTATTGTACTTGTAGCTCTCTACTTCATTTCCGTCTTCATCTTCTTTTTTACGGAACAGGAGATAGGCAGATAATAACAGAGCTATAGGTAGAGCATATACTGCTTGACCAATAATAAATTTGGTACCAGTAAGTACCCACTCTCCAAGAGGGCCGGTGACATTGAGTAGTGCCAATATTAGAAATACAGCAATCATTATTAGAAAGATAGCGATGATTTCTCGTACTGCACCACCACTAAGTTGAAGCTTTTTTTCTGGTTTCTTCTTCGAGCGATTATACTTTCTGCGTTTCGCCATAAGATGTATTATACCCTCCCAACACTGCTAATGACTACTACTTAATACCATAAACTAATCAAAATTAGCCTATATACACACTAGTATACCATAATAATGTAATAATTACAATACTCACAAAAGAGATCGGCGCCGAGGTAAAACTACGGCGCCGCAAGAGTGAGATGTCACCACCGCACTATCCCCTCCTAATTCTGATGTTACTCCTTGGCCTAGGAGCTAGCTGCTCGACGACGCTTCTGGTAAGCCTTGAATTCAGCCACCTGTTCTTTGGTAGCCAGTCCTTCAAGGCCGTCATAGAAGCGGAATCGCATGAAACACTCTCGCCGGCAGAATCCGCCAGCAACGCTGTCGAGGTAGCTGTAGAGCGTTCGCTTCTTCTTACCGCATCGACGACACGTGGTCGCCTCCTCTTCGATCTCTCGAATGAAGTACTCATCTTTCGTGCCTGGTACCTTCACCAGTACGAAAAGAGGCTTGCCGAAGCGGTCTACCCGCCGTTTGGTACTAGCCACGTTTGGTTCCTCCCTTTTCGTGACTCGGACTAATATATTAACACTTATTTATCTTTTTGTCTAGTGTCCTTGATAAGATATCGTTACTTATAGCGTACCTTCACGGATAGCAGCACTGCCAATATCGCCAACATTATACTGTTGGCAAGAATAATAATATTATCAGTTTTGAGCAAGCCATATATAAGCCAAAGTACTGTGCCGACTATCAATAGCACTATCATACCCCAAGACAGATCGCGTGTTTCTTTGAGCTTGAGAGCTCTTAAGATCTCTGGAATCTGTGAGATGAGTATACAGGTAGTAGCACTCAAGCCAACCAATGTAATTGTATCGATATTCATTACACGTATTATAGTTGCAAAAACCACACTATAACAAGTAAAGTTACACCTCTATTACTACAGGTATGACTATTGGTGTACGTTTAGTGACCTTATAGAGCAGATTACTTAGTTCGTCCCGTATTCTAGACTTCACTATTGGAGAGTTTGGTGGCGATTTAGGATTTCGCTTAGCAAAGATGTTTTTGACTATTAGCCGTGATTTGTTCATCAATTCTTCGTTGTCTTTGACGTACACAAATCCTCTAGAGATAATGTCTGGACTTGTCACTAGCTTGCCAGTCTTGCGATTGACTGTAGCAATAACAGTAAATATTCCATCGCTAGCCATAGCAAGTCGGTCTTTTAGTACTATCTCCTGCACGTCACCTATACCTGATCCATCGATGAGGATAGAACCGGATTGGACTATAGGGCCGAGTTTCATCTCTCCTTCTTTCGCTTCAAGTGTTTGTCCGTTTTCTATTACAAATATATTTTCTGGTTTCACTACACCGCCGCGTTTGGCTATTTCGGCGTTGTGTACCATATGATGAATTTCACCGTGAATAGGCAGGTAATATTTAGGTCGGACAAGTTCGATCATTTCTTTTACTTCTTCAAAGTAAGCATGCCCAGAGGTGTGCATGATACCTAAGTCATCAAAATCCCTTAGGTCTTGTTGATAGACATAAGGTCCCCAGCGGAATATATCGTCGATCATTCCCCATACAGACTTCTCGTTGCCAGGAATTATTGAGCTAGACAATACTACTACATCGGAGCTTTTAAGCTTGATATCCTTATGTTCGCCCTTGCCCATTCGAACCAAGCCAGAGTTTTCTTCACCTTGGTGACCAGTAGT
>DAOLHK010000011.1:0-24456 GCA_035329105.1 Candidatus Saccharimonadota bacterium
CGCGCCGTCAGTTCCGTTCAAAAAATGTTCGAGCAGAGTTGTATAATTCCACCAACTAATTATCAATATTAAATATATTAATGTATAATATTAGCTAATCATGGCTACCACCATCAAGCAACCAACTATTTCAACCGCCATCTCAGAGGGTTGGCAAAAAACCAAGAGTAATTATTCTGTACTTATATTGAGTTTGTTGGTTTTGGCCGGTATCTCAACTGCTTTTTCTTTGCTTAGAAGTTTCCCTAATCTTATCTCGTTAATATTCAAGGACTCATCCGGGGTAGCCGTGTTTACTTTTATAGTTTTTGCATTGATTAGCCCACTGCTATTCGTGGCCGAGATGGCTGTCAACAATCTTACAGCAATAGGATTTACGAGGATTCAGCTCAATATCCTAGATGGCAAAAAAGCCCAAGTTTCCGATCTGTTTAAGACCAATGGATTATTCTGGCAGTATCTGGCCACCTCATTGCTTGTGGGTCTAATTGTGTTTGGTGGATTATTGCTCCTTATTGTCCCTGGGATAATCTGGTTTTTGAAGTACCAATATGCCCCAATCCTGATAATTGATAAGAAGCTAGATATCACCGAAGCTATTCGCACTAGTGGTGAGATCACCAAGGGACATAAAGGGTGGCTGTTTGGTTTTGCAATTGTTATGGGTCTCATAAACATAGCAGGTGCCTTAGCGCTTATTGTAGGTCTATTGTTTACTATACCAATCACAATCATGGCCTATATCTATGTCTACAGACAATTTAGCGCAGGTGTCAAATCTAGTAAAGCTTAGTTTGTGCTATAATAACTAACAATAAAGGAGAAATTATATGATTTTATGGATTATACCAGTAATAATAGTACTAATTCTTATTTGGTTATGGGCTACTTACAATGGTCTTATCAAAGCACGCTTGAGAGCAAATGAAGCACTTAGTGATATAACAGTTCAAGAAAAAAGAAGATTAGATCTTATCCCAAACCTTATAGAAACGGTCAAGGGATACGCTAAGCACGAAAAATCTACTTTTGAAGAAGTTACCAAGGCGCGAACTGCAGTAATGAATACTCCAGAAGACAACCTCGGTAAGCGAGCTAAAAATGAAAATATGCTTTCAGATGCTTTGAAGAGTCTTTTTGCGGTGTCTGAAAACTATCCAGATCTTAAGGCAAATGAAAATTTCTTGAACCTCCAAAATGAACTAACCGATACTGAAGACAAGATCCAGGCGGCCAGGAGATTTTACAATGGTAATGTCAGAGACTTCAATATGAAGCTTCAAGTTTTTCCTACAAATATGATAGGTGGAACACTGGGATTTAAAGATTATGACTTCTATGATGTAGCTGAGGACGAAAAAGAAGCTGTCAAAAAAGCTCCAAGTGTAAAATTTTAATTTTCGTTTTCAATCTGTAAAGCAGCCTATCAAGGGGCTGTTTTTGGTATAATATCTCTATGTACTCAGAAATAGCCAAAAACAAACGAAATAGCTATGTATTGATATTTTTGTTCTTGTTGGTAATCATTGGTTTGTGTTGGGTATTTTCGCTGGCATATGACAATGTTTTGATATTAATTCTGGGTGTTGGATTTTCGGTAGGCTACGCGCTGATCAGCTATTTCAATGCCGGATCTATGGTACTTGCCATATCCAAAGCCAAGCCAATAGCAAAAAAAGACAAGCCAAAGCTTTATAGGATAGTCGAAAACCTAACTATTGCAGCAGGTCTACCTATGCCCAAAATATATATCATTGACGATAGTGCCCCAAACGCATTTGCTACGGGTAGAAATCCAGAGCATGGAGTCGTATGTGTTACCACTGGATTGCTAGATGTACTTGATAAATCCGAACTAGAAGGTGTGATAGCTCATGAACTAAGTCATATTGGAAATTATGACATTCGCTTTATGACTCTGGTAGTAATCTTGGTGGGAGTGATTGTGCTCATATCTGATTGGTTTATAAGGTTTTCAATATTCTCTGACGATAGTGAGTCTGGTGGGGATCAATTTCGACTGATTATGATGATAGTAGGAATAGCATTGGCAATCTTAGCACCGATTATTGGCATGCTGATGCAATTGGCTTTTTCACGCAAGAGAGAATATCTAGCCGATAGTTCGGCTGCTCTGCTTACGAGATATCCAGAAGGGCTAGCTAGTGCACTGGAAAAAATAGATAGTAATGCTGAACCACTAGAAGCTGCCAATAGGGCTACATCAAATTTGTACATTATCAACCCGCTAAGAGATAATGTAAAAGGTGATAAAAGAAGTCGGTTTGCTGGACTCTTTAGTACACATCCACCAACCAAAGAAAGAATAAAAAGATTAAGAGAAATGGGAGCACATTCATGAGCAAAACTAAAAGTAATTTAAATCCAGTCGAATTATTTAGGTCTACTTGCGATATATGGCTAAGATCTTTTTGGAAGATTATGTTTATGACAGCAGTAGTAGCCATTCCCGGCTCTTATACTGGAGTTTTGGCTTTTGATAGTGTCAACGACGCCAGTATCATAGCAAGCATAGCAGGCTTGTATTTAACGCTGGCACTTACTTACTCATTTATCGATACCAATAAGCTAACAAGCAATAGCTTCACAAAACTATACGTACTCTCAAGTGCGCGTTTTTTACCGTTTTTGTTTGCTTCTATAATTTTCTCAGTTATTACACTGCCAGCTATACTCGGTGCATCCTTAATAATCCTGGCTATTTCAGCGCCTTTATCTCCTTTGTTTATATTGCTAGGATTAGTATTGATAATCTCTTGTTTATATCTGCTACTCCGATTCAGTGTAGCAACGGTTCTAGTTGTGCAAAACGATATCACAGCATTTAATGCCTTTCGTCTGAGTTGGCAAGTTACCAATAAGCGTCTGATTCGACTCTCTCTTGCCTGGGTATTTATATTTATAATATCAGTCGTTGTCTCTGGTCTAGTTCTGACCGGTGCAGACTACTTCTTGTCGGCAGCAAATAATGTATATATCCAAGTTGCAGTCAATGCCCTTCTTCTGCTGTTTATATTGCCGCTTTTTATTGGCTATAGTGTAGAAATAACAAAAAGGCTTGAGCAGTGACCAAGCAAAAAGATATCAAGCGTATAAATCAACTACGTGATTGGATAAATACTTATAACTACAAGTATTATGTACTTGATAAGCCAGAAGTAAGTGATGCTGTTTGGGATAGTCTCAATAGTGAGTTAAAAAAACTAGAGGAAAAATACCCGGAATTAGTCGACGAGAGCTCGCCGACCCAAAGAGTACAAGGTAAGGCTTTGGGTAAATTTAAAAGCATTGAGCATACAAAACCGATGCTCAGCCTTAATGATATATTTAGCATTGAAGAGCTTGAGAAATGGGAAAGTCGAATGCACAAACTATTGCAAAAGACTGATTTAGAATATTATGCTGAACTCAAAATGGATGGTCTTGCAATGAGCTTAGAGTACGAAAATGGCTTTTTCAAACGAGCTATCACAAGAGGAGATGGATATACAGGTGAAGATGTTACACATACGGTACGCACTATTCGTACCATTCCATTGCATTTACGTAAATCCAAAAATGTTCCGCATGAGATTTATCAATATTTTGAGATTCGAGGGGAGGTTATCATCCCAATAGAAGAATTTGATCGCATCAATTCTGCTAGAGCCAAATCAGACCAACCATTGTTTATGAACCCTCGCAATGCTGCAGCCGGTACAGTTCGCCAACTAGATCCAGCTGTTGCAGCTAGTCGCAGGATGGAGTTTATCGCTTATTCTATAGAGATGGATTTGCCAGAACTCAAGACTCATCAAGACGAACATGAGATAGCCCGTGAACTTGGATTCAAGCTAGAGCCCAACGATAAGGTGTGTAAGAGTATTGATGAAATTGAGATTTTTATCAATAAATGGGAAGATGCGCGCACTAATTTGCCTTATCAAACCGATGGTATTGTCATCACTATCAATAACAATAATGAGTTTGAAGGATTGGGTGTGGCCGGCAAAGCACCTCGAGGTGCTGTGGCCTTCAAGTATCCAGCAGAGACTGCTACCACTATTCTAGAAGATATCCGGGTCAGTATGGGGCGTACTGGCGCAGTTACGCCATATGCTGTACTTAAGCCAGTAGTTGTATCTGGTAGCTTGATTCGTAGAGCAACTCTTCACAATCAAGGAGAGATCGAACGTAAAGATGTACGTATAGGCGATACAGTTATTATTCGTAAAGCAGGAGATATTATCCCAGAAGTAGTAGAGCCTATCACCAAGCTTCGTACGGGCAAAGAGAAGAAATTCGTAATGCCACAAGTTATCAACGGTATCAAAGTAGTCAGGCCAGAAGGAGAGGCAGTAGCAAGACTTGCTGATATGAGTTTTGGTGAAGTCAAGTGGCAACAACTCATACATTTTGTGAGCAAAAGCGCATTTGATATAGATGGATTGGGTGAAAAGATACTCGCTCAGCTTATGGAAGAAGGACTTATCGAAGATGCAAGTGATATATTTAAGCTACACAAAGATGATCTAGTGGGATTAGAGCGATTTGCAGAAACTTCCTCTCAGAACCTAATTGATTCCATAAAAGAGCATAGCAAAATTACCCTCGGGAGATTCATATATGCATTAGGGATAAGACACGTCGGTGCGAAGACCGCCAATGATATAGCAAGCAATTTTGTAAGTCTAGATAATTTTATGAATTCGAAATTTTCAGATTATGAGAGTATAGATGGAATAGGACAAGTAGTAAGAGATAGTGTTGTCAATTGGTTAGGCAATGATAAGAATCAACAATTTGTGAAAAAACTGATTAAATCTGGAGTCAAAGTAACCAATGCAGTGAAACAAGGTAAGGGCAGACTAAGTGGAACTACATGGGTGTTCACAGGTACATTGAATAAAATGAGTAGGGATGAAGCAATTCAAAAAGTCACCAATCTAGGTGCTAATGCGGTCAATACAGTCAGTAAAAATACTAACTATGTAGTGGTAGGGGCAGAACCGGGGTCAAAATATGATAAAGCCCAAAAACTTAAATTGAATATATTGAATGAGAATGATTTTTTGAAAATGATTCAATAAGCTTATGCTTGCAGTAGCTACATACATCTAGGCTATAATAGTAAATTGTAAAAAGGCACTACGGGGGAAGTGCCTTTTTGCTTTTATACTCGATACAAAATGTTTTTTCAGGTATAATTGATTCATATGTCAAAACTTACCAAGCAAGAAATCGACAAAATATCAAAATTAGCGAGAATCGAATTGGAGGACAGCAATAAGACCGAGCTAGTTAGTGAACTAGGTTCTATACTTGAATTTGTAGACGATTTACAATCATTGGACTTGAAATCAGTGCAGCCAGTCTCTCAGGTTACCAATCTACAAGATATTTGGCGAGAGGACGTAGTAGTCGATTGTGACATACCTAGAGAAAAGTTCTTGTCCAATGCACCAGATGCTCAAGATGGATATTTCAAGGTGAAGAAGGTGCTTTGATGTCAGATTTATCTTATTTATCAATACACAAAGCACATGACTTATTGAAGAGTAAAAAAGTAAGCTGTGTAGAACTTACAGAATACTATTTAGGAAGAATCTCGAACCTTGATGACAAGCTAAAGACGGTTATTTCACTAGACAAAACTAACGCTTTATCCATGGCCAAAAAAGTAGACGAAAAGATTTCGCAAAATGAAAATATTGGACTGCTGGAAGGTATACCATATGTCGCCAAAGACATGTTTCTGACTGAGGGGGTACAGACGACTGCTGCTAGTCAAATATTAAAAGATTTTATCCCACCATACTCCGCAACTTCAATAGACAAACTCAATAGTGCAGGAGCAATTTTGCTTGCCAAGGTCAATCAAGATGAGTTTGCCCACGGAGGTAGTACTGAAAACTCTGGATATCACAAAACATATAACCCTTGGGATACTACAAGAGTGCCTGGTGGAAGTTCGGGTGGAAGTGCAGCAGCTGTAGCAGCTGATTTGTGTGTGTTCGCAATGGGTACTGATACAGGAGGTTCGATTCGCCAGCCTTCGGCGTACTGTGGAGTTAGTGGACTGAAGCCTACTTACGGGCTTGTAAGTCGTTATGGTGTCGTAGCTATGGCTAGTAGTTTTGATTGTATTGGTCCAATTGCTAGAAGTGCTATAGATACCGCAATTGTATTGCAAGCTATAGCGGGTAAAGACATTCAGGATTCTACAACAATCGAGTTAGATAGCTATGATTTTACACAGCCAACTGACACTAGAAATCTAAAGGTTGGATACCTTGAATCTTATTCAGAAATCTTAGAAGACTCAATCAATAAGTTTGGAAAAGTCGTAGATTCGATAAAGCCGATTAAGGAGTCTGAATTTATTAATCCAGTAATGGCCTTAGCAGCATATTATGTATTAGTTCCTTCTGAAATAAGCTCAAACCTAGAAAGATATGATGGCATAAGATATGGTCAAACAACTAAGCATGCCTCAAATATTGAAGAAACATACTCAAAGACTAGAAATGAATTCTTCGGTCCAGAAGTAAAACGCCGGATACTGACTGGCACATATGCATTATCTGCAGGATATTACGATGCTTATTACAAAAAGGCCATGCAAGTTCGTAAGAGTATTATCAATACCTTCGATGATTTATTTAACAAATTTGATGTTATTATTACTCCTACAACCATTGATCCGGCTTTTAGAGTAGGGGAAAAATCTGATCCTATCGCTATGTATAAGACCGATCTTTTGACGGTAGGGGCGAATTTGGCTGGAATACCAGCTATCAGCATACCTACTACTCAACATGAAAATCTTCCCATGGGGCTGCAATTGATGTCAGCTCAAAAAGACGATGCAATTATCTTAAGCCTAGCTTCGAAATATCAAGAAAATACCGATTGGCATACTAGGGTGGAGGCAATAAAGCTATGAACATTGTATCTCTTATTGTTGCTGTAGTCGTGATTTCCGGATTACTTTATATATTTCTCAAACAAAAAGCCGGAAAGAGCTTCAAGCAAAGAAGCTATAGTAATAGTAACTTACAGACAAGTAGCGACCGTGGCTCCGATGTCTCACAACTTGATTATGAGCTCGTAAAAAGTAAATGGGCGGATATTGAAGCTATGCAGAAAAATGGTGGATCAGGTATCAAGAATGCACTTATCGAAGCCGATAAGTTGCTTGACTATGTAATGATACATAAAGGCTTTAGTGGCGAAACTATGGGGGATAGACTCAAGAGTGGTGGTTCTAGATTTGCCAATCTAAACGGTGTATGGGCAGCTCATAAATTGCGAAATCAGATTGCTCACGAAGTAGATCACGACCTTATACCTTCGCAACTCCAACAAGCCATTAAGATTCTAGGAGAAGCAATTAAAGAACTCGGGGTACCGATAAGATGAATGATAAATACACTCCAACCATCGGAATAGAGATACATACTCAACTCGCCACCAAGAGCAAGATGTTTTGTGGATGTGATAACGCTAGTATAGATTCCGAACCAAATACAAATATATGTCCGGTATGTTTAGCATATCCGGGTAGTTTACCAGTGATTAATAAAGCAGCAGTGGAGCTTGCTGTGCGAATGGGGTATGGGCTAAATGCCAAGATAGCTACACTCACAAGCTTTGATAGGAAGAATTACTTCTACCCAGACTCTCCAAAGGGTTATCAAATCACCCAAATGGACCAACCAATCATCCAGAATGGATACGTTGATATAATAGTCGAAGGTGAGTTTAGACGCATCGGAATTCACCACGCTCATTTAGAGGAAGATGCCGGTAAGTCCACTCATCCTTCAGGTGCTGATTATAGTTTAGTAGATTTCAATAGAGCTGGTACTCCGTTGGTGGAAATTGTAAGTGATCCAGATATGCACTCTCCATTGGAGGCCAAGCGATATTTACAGGAAGTATACGCTATCGTCACAAGACTCGGTGTTACTCATGGTGATTTGCAGCACGGTAACTTTAAATTTGATCTTAATGTATCTGTCAGCAATAACGATAAGTTAGGTACGCGTACAGAGCTTAAAAATCTCAATTCATTTCGCAATGCTGAACGTGCTCTGGTGTATGAGATAAAAAGGCAAATAGAAGTCTTAGAAAGTGGGCATCAAATAGAACAAGAAACGAGAGGATTTGACGACACAAAAGGCATTACCTTCTCACAGCGCGGAAAAGAATACGCTCACGACTATAGATATTTTCCAGAGCCAGATTTGCCACCCCTTGAACTCAAACCAGAGTTTATAAAATCTATCCAAGATGAAATAAAAAAAATAGAATTACCAATCACGCTACGAAAGAGATTGATAGAGCAAGGATTGAGTGAAAAGGAGCAAGATATACTTATATCTCAAACTAAAACTTCGAAGATATATTTTGATGCCATTAAAGATACTAAATCTCACAAGCAAGTATTAAACTTTTTGATTGGCGACTATCAAGCTTGGCTAGCTGATAATAATGAGGAAAATTCTAAGCTTAGTGGTTCAAACTTGGCAGAATTGTTAAACCAAGTAGAGTCTGGAGCTATATCGTCAAAAGTTGCAAAGGATTTATTTGTAGACATCATACTCGGAGCATCAGCTAACCAGCTGATAAAAGACAAGGGTATCGTCCAGATATCAGATGATACTGAGCTCGAAACTGTTATTAAAAAAATTATCGAGAATAATCCCAAAGCCGTCGCAGATTACAAGTCTGGCAATCAAAAAGCATTAGGATTCTTTGTAGGTCAAGTAATGGCAGCTACAAAGGGACAAGCGAATCCTGGTAAAACCAATCAGCTTGTGCTTAAATTACTAAGTAGAGAATAATATCTACAAGAATATAAGCCATGTTTTTCGGAAGTGATATCATAATAGCACTCAATGAGTTGTTTACGCAGCTGGTAAATTCTTTACCTATATTGGTAAGTGGAATATTTTTGGCTGTAGTAGGAATTGTAGTTATAAAAATACTATCTCGACTTTTAGCAAAATTTATAGATTATGTCAGAATTTCATTGGGCCTAAAAGAAATAATCCTTATCCTTGCAAAAGCTGGTTTATGGGTCTTGCTCACAGTGGGTATACTGCAGATTTTAGGACTATCAAATATCGCCCTAGCTCTTAGTGGGTTTGTTGCAGCATTTTCTATTGGTATATCACAAGGCTTTACGCGTATGGTGGGAGATTTAGTTGCAGGTATACAGCTTGCAAACGATCAAGATTTTAGGGTTGGTGATAAGGTTGAGGTTGGTGGTAGTCAGCGTATCAAAGGCTATATAGTAGAAATGGACACCAAAAAAACTAGGATATTAGATGTCAACAATAAGTTGCATATCATTCCCAACTCAGTAGTAGATGAAAATGAATGGACTATTCTAGAGCGAGATGAGATTACACTTGTTCATCTCAACAGGAGTGATATAATCAAGGTAGTATCACATAAACTTAAAAAGGATAAAAAATAATGGATGGTCTTACTCTAGCTCTCTTGGTAGTTATGACAATCGCCTTAATTATACTAATAACTTTTACAGTCGTATTCTTGTATGTCATGATAAAAGCTCTCAAGCAAATTCGCTTTGCTGCTGAAAAAGTCCAAGAAAGTGCTGACTCTGCTGCAGAGCTAGTCGATGAAGTCAGAAGGACAGTAGTCAATCCAGGTATCATCGCAGTAATGATTGAAAAGTACTTGCGCGGCAGAAGTAAATCTAAAAAAACGGAGAAATAACATGAATGAAAAAAAAGGATTTTTTAAAGGAGTAGTTATTGGAGGTATCATTGGTACTATTACTGCACTGTTGTTTGCTCCAAAATCAGGTCAAGAACTTCGTGGTGATATCAAGAAAAAGCTCGATGAAGCGAGTGCAGAATTGGCACATAAGACTCAAGAAGCCAAAAAAACTGCACAGTCTGGCACCAAGGAATTAATTGAAAAGGCTGAAAGACTACAAAGCATTCTCAACAAAAAAAGTGATGAGATCTCAAAGAGTGGTAAAAAAGTAGGTAAAGTAACTGCTAGTGAAGCAAAAAATCTAGCAGCTCAAGCCAAAGAACTCTCTGAACAACTGGCGAAGAGCACAAAGAAAGTAGTGGATACTTCAAAAAAAGAAGTAGAACGTATGCAAAAAAAATCAGCTCAAGAAAGAGCCAAGAAACAATACGTAGATCCTAGCAAGTCACCTGCAGATAAAAAATAGAAATAGTGGGTGCTCAATCTAACAACCAAAAAGGCCTCAAAGATGTAGTAGGTGCAACTGGTCTGGATTCTATTAATGAGATAGCTAATAACAAAAGAAAACTATTCTGGTTAAATATGACTACCGGCTTTACTAGGGGATTCTTTGGGGTATTGGGTGCTGCATTTGCTGTTGTACTGGTAGGTTTCTTAGTGGCACAACTCGGCTGGCTACCTTATATCGGGGATTTTCTTCAGAATCTTGGTTCGGCATTATAAATATCCCGAGCTCTAATCTCGCTCGTTATACGGGAGCTTATAGCCTCTACAATTATGCTAGAATAGTATTAAGAGGTGAGATATAGGCAGTATAGACGTCGAACATTTGAATAAGACAATATCAAAAGCCCGTAGTACTAAAGGTTTTGTTGATTTTGTGCATTTGCACAATCATACTCACTACAGCTTGCTTGATGGCCTACAAAAAATACCTACGCTACTAGATCAGGTTGAAGCATTAGGTCAAACAGCTTGTGCTATAACTGACCACGGCACATTATCAGGTGCAATAGAATTCTACAAAGCATGCAGGGCTAGAGATATAAAACCTATCATTGGCATAGAAACCTATGTTGCTCCCCGCACACATAAAGACAAAAATAGCGCAGAAGATAGAAACCCCTATCACTTGATCCTACTCGCTCAAAACCATACTGGATATAAAAACATTATGAAACTCAGTACCATCGCCAATCTGGAAGGATTCTATTACAAGCCAAGAATTGATCACGATCTCATCAAAGAATATAACGAAGGTATAATATGCCTATCTGGTTGTATTGGTGGCGAGGTAGGTACTCATCTCAATAATGACAACTATCAAGAAGCCAAAAAAGTAGCTCAATTTTACAAAAGTGTGTTTGGTAAAGAGCGATATTATTTAGAGATGCAAGCTCACACCGACTGGGCTCCTCAGGTAAAGGTCAATGAGGGTCTTAAAAAATTATCAAAGGAATTAGACCTTGATCTGGTTGTCACTGGCGATGCTCACTATACAAAGCCAGAAGATCATTATTCGCACGACATACTTTTATGTGTCCAGACCGGAAGTACTGTAGAAGATCCAAATAGGATGCGACTTGATCAAGATCTAAGCGTTCATTCAGGCGCAGATATAATGGATAAATTTAAAGATACACCTGAAGCAATATCCAATACAGTCAAAGTCGCTAAGATGTGTGAGTTAGAAATTGAACTTGGACAGATACTGATACCAAGATTTCCAGATATCCCCAAGGGAGAGACAGAAAATAGCTACCTCAGAAAAATGGTTTATAAGGGTGCTGCAAATAGATATACGGATATTACAGAGGAGGATATTGCCGAAATATCTATAGAAAAGATCGAAGAAAAACTAACTACCAAGGTAAAAGAAAGAATTGAATTTGAGCTCAGTGTGATATCTGACATGGGCTATGAAGGTTATATGCTGATTGTTGCAGATCTTATTAACTGGAGTAAGTCGCAGGGGATTATCTGTGGTCCGGGAAGAGGTTCGGCTGCAGGGAGTATTATTGCTTATGTAACTAATATTACCGAAATAGACCCACTCAAGTACGACTTACTTTTTGAACGATTTCTAAATCCAGATCGTATCAGTATGCCAGATATTGATATGGACTATGCTGATGATAGACGCGAAGAAGTTATTGCTTACGCAACAGATAAATATGGATCTGACAGGGTGGCTCAAATTATCACATTCGGTATCATGGCAGCCCGTAATGCCGTAAGAGATACTGGACGAGTTTTGGATATGCCTTATGGGGAAGTAGATGCGATTGCAAAACTTATCCCTCCACCTATCCAAGGCCGCCATATACCGTTAGAAAAATCTATAGTAGACAGCCCGGAGCTCAAGACCGAATATGAGACCAACCAAAAGGCTAAAAAGATTATAGATATAGCTATCAAGCTTGAGGGCACTATCCGAAACGCAGGCACTCATGCTGCCGGCGTTGTAATAGCTCCTGAGAATCTAGTAGAATATGTACCTCTCACTAGAGCTAGTAAGGGCGGAGTGGCTACTCAATACTCTATGAATCCAGTTGAAGATTTGGGTCTACTTAAATTTGATTTTCTAGGATTATCCAACCTGACAATCTTAAAAAATACTCTAAGGATTGTCAAAAAAGTTTACAATGTCAATCTAGAAATTACCGATATTCCAATCGACGACAAGAAGACATATGAACTCTTGAGCCTAGGTGATACCACCGGTGTATTTCAGTTAGAATCTTCGGGCATGAAGCGATACATCAGAGAACTAAAGCCAGATAGATTTGAAGATATTATAGCTATGGTCGCCTTATATAGACCAGGACCCATGCAGTGGATAGAAGATTTTATCAACAGAAAACACAATCCAGATATGATTTCGTATGGTCATCCTAAGATGAAAAAGGCACTCGAAAATACTTATGGAATAATCGTATATCAAGAACAGGTAATGCAAATCGCCAAAGATTTATGTGGTTTTACCGGAGGACAGGCTGATACCCTCAGAAAGGGTATTGGTAAGAAAATACCCGAAGTTATAGCGAAGATGAAAAAAGATTTTATTGATGGTGCCCTGCAGACTTCCCAGGTAGATCCGAAGTTTATAGAAGATCTATGGAAAAGTATTGAGGATTTTGCGGCCTATTGTTTTAATAAATCACATGCGGCTTGTTATGCACTCATAGCAGTACAGACTGCGTATCTAAAAGCGCATTACCCTGCGGCATTTATGGCTGCTATTATGACTAGCGATCATGAGAATTTAGACAGGATTGCCATCGAGGTAGCTGAGTGTAGGAAAATGGGAATTGAACTTTTACCACCTGATATCAATGAAAGCTATTCTGAATTTGCGATTGTTCCTGATACCAATAATATTCGTTTTGGATTGGGGGCGATAAAAAACGTAGGCCTCGGTCCTATTGAAAAAATATTGGAAGAGAGGTCTGAGGGTGGTAAATTTATCAACCTAGAGGATTTCTGTAAGAGAGTAGATGCAACTGTAATCAACAAAAAAGTCATGGAATCTTTGATTAAGTGTGGGGCATTTGATTCGTTAGGCAACAGAGATGTTTTGCTCAACAACATACCGATAATTACCAGTTATGCATCGAGAGTTCAAAAAAACGCGCTTAGTGGACAAATCGACATATTTGGTACTAGTAGTATGAGCAATGAAGTACCTCCGCTTGCACTTGAGCCTCCCAAGCAAAAACCAGATCCTAGGTCTCACCTTTTGTGGGAACGTGAGCTTCTCGGATTGTTTATTAGCAGCCATCCTTTGGATGATTTTAGAAATTATCTAGAATTCAAAACTCAATCTATCAAAGACTTTGATAACACCAATGACTCAAGTCCAACCACAGTTGGAGGTATAATCTCTGCGGTCAGGCAAATATATACTCGCAACAATGATCCTATGGCATTCGTAAAGATTGAGACTCTAGATGGGGATATCGAGATAGTAGTATTCCCTAGAGTATATGAAAAACACAAAGAAGCATGGTCAGTTGATACTGTAGTAGAAGTAAAAGGCAAGATTAATGCACGCGACAGAGATGGTAAGCCGACTGATGATATTAAGATATTAGCAGATAATGTGAAGATTATTGATTCTGAAACTGCCAAGCATTACCCCGTCAATGACTCCAAGAAGCACCAAGATAAAGATACTGCAAAAGAGCCTAATAAAGAATTGATATCAACTAAGCCCAAGTCAGTAATATTTAGACTATCTGATCCAGCTGAGCCTCAGATACTTATGGAAATCAAGAAACTCATCAAGCAGTACTACGGTCAAATACCACTTTTTCTTAGTTTCCAAGGCCAGAGCAAAAAGCTCAAACTTCCTGATGGAGTAGACGGTACCAAGGAGTTTATTGACAAGGCTCAGAGTATTGTGGGAAGGGAGAATGTGATGCTCGAGAAATCTAGCATTGAGATAAGTAAGTAAGTCATGCGTACTTTCTGTACTTGCAGATAATAGGTAATTATGATAGACTATTGTAATTATGAATGCCATAACAGAACTAGAAACCAGCCAAAAAAAGACCAAGCTTCCATCTATAAATGTAGGTGATACCATTAGAATTCATCAAAGAATCTCAGAAGGCAAGAAAAGCCGCATCCAGATTTTTGAAGGACTTGTAATCCGCTACAGAAAAGTTAATAGTCTACAGGCTTTTATCACTGTACGAAAGATAGCCTCAGGTATAGGTGTAGAGAAAAGCTGGTTTGTGCATAGTCCTACTATCGAGAAGATACAAGTTGTCAAAAGAAGCAAAGTCCGCAGAGCATTCTTGAGCTATATGAGAGATCGCCGCGGTAAGTCAGCTCGTCTTGCCGAAATGGGATTTGACAGAGACAAGACCAATGAGTCAGACCACAGGACCAAGAAGCAAATAGAAGCTGAAGAGCAAGAAGCAATCGCAAAAGATGTAGATAAGTCAGCTGATTTTGAATCTAAAGATGATGTCATGAATCAACCAGATACCAAGAGTACTGAAGAGGTGTCAAAAAAAGAAGCCAAGGAAGCTAAGAAAGAAGATCCTACTTCTGCAGATGATGATGAGCCAACAACTGCACCAGAGCAAGAAAAGGTCAATGCATCAGGAGCAGATGAGCAGCAATTAGCTGCTGAAGAAGCTCAAGAAGGCGTAGCCAAGCCAGACAAGAAATAATACAATATGTATACAAAAAACTCCGCTAAAGTGCGGAGTTTTTTGATTTAGATAGTATTTGACAGATTAGTTTATAGTATGTCCATTGCATTATTAACAATAATTAATCCTCGATTTCTCGAGGATGGTAGATTATCTATTGTGGGTCATCTGAGGTCTGGGCAATTAGGTACAATTCTGCTTCAATCGTAATGATTTTACTACAAGTATTAGCTTGAGATTTTTCGAACCTCACCAATTTGTGATGAGAATAAAGTGACAAACCTAGCCCAGATAGGCCAGCTCCAAAAGTTACAATTGAGAATATAAAACACCAAAATCCCATGTTATCGCCGGTAGATACCACAAACGCGAAGATCCACAGTATTGCAGAGACAAGCGATAGGGCAATCCCGGCTATAAAGCAGATATTCCGAATAGTTGCTGCAAAGTTACTGGCATATTCTAGTCCTTCACATTCCAGTCGTGCATCGGACAGCTTGTTTCTGAGTTTGTTGGTGGTTTCATCAGTCTCAAAGGACATCTCGCTCTTGCCCCCCGTTGTATCGAACAAGTCGTAATTATATTATTCCAAAATACCAATAATTACAATTACTTGTGCTTGCAGAATTGAAGGGTCTTGTATGAGAATAATTCTATGAACAAGAACACTACAGCTGTTGGTAATCAAGCAGAGACATTAGCGTGTGAGTATTTGTTGGCCAAGAAATACAAAATAATTGAACGAAATTATAAAGACCGGTTTTGCGAGATAGATATTGTCGCAAGTCACAAAGATACAATTGCATTTGTAGAAGTGAAGTACCGAAGTAGAGGTGACTTCGGCGGAGCGATAGGTTCGATTACTCCTGATAAACTAAAACGAATGCACAATTCCGCAGAATATTGGCTAGTAAGAAACTTAGATTACCAGAAATTACAACCAAGACTAGATGTAATTACAATAGTAGGTGATTTGAACAGACCAAGGATAGATCATATTGAGAATTGTATCTAAATTCAAATTAGCACTCTTGACACAAGAGTGCTAATTTCTTATACTAATTAGTATAGTCATATGAATAAATCTAGGGTATAATATTAACAGTAGTCGATGGAGTAGAAAAATAAAAACCCACCGACTTTTTTGTTCCTCTAGATTTACATCATAGTGACTATCTAGTCGAAAAATTACAATTGAATATTAGAAAAGGAAAAACAACATGCAAAGCCAATTCGTTACCGCAATAGAACAAATATGTGAAGAAAAAGGAATCAGTAAGGACTCCGTGATTGAAGCTATCGAAGCTGCTCTGATTGCTGCATACAAAAAAGACTTTGGCGACAAAGACCAAGAAGTAAGGGTTACTCTAGATAAAGAGTCTGGAGAAGCTCGTATATTTGTCTCAAAAGAAGTCGTCAAAGAAGTACAAGAAGGCTTTGAAATGTTACAGATCACTCTTGCAGATGCCAAAAAGCTAGATCCTAAAATCAAACTAGGTGAAATGGTAGAGTACGAAGAAGACAATAAAGAATTTGGACGAGTCGCTGCCCAAACTGCCAAACAAGTGATAATGCAAAGAATTCGTGAAGCCGAACGTGAAGTGGTATTTACAGAGTTTTCCGACAAAGAAGGACAAATCATATCTAGTACCGTTCAACGTGTAGAGCGAGGTAATGTTTATATTGATCTTGGACATGCAGTAGGCGTATTGTTTCCAAATGATCAATTGCCAAACGAAAGATATTATACCGGGCAACGAGTAAAGGTCTATGTAGTGCGTGTCGAACAAACTCAACGTGGACCACAAATAGTAGTCAGTAGAACCCACCCTGAAATGATTCGCAGATTATTCGAAATGGAAGTACCTGAGATATCCAATGATAGTGTAGAAATAGTAGCTATTGCCAGAGAGGCAGGTATGCGTACCAAGATCGCAGTGAGAAGTAACATAGAGGGTGTAGACCCAGTTGGTACGTTTGTAGGTGGTAGAGGCAGCAGAGTACAGGCTGTAATGAATGAAATAGGTGAAGAAAAAATAGATATTATTCCATTTAGCGAAGATCCTACAGAATATATATCTTCAGCTTTGTCACCAACCAAGGTTCTCAGCGTTAAGTTAGATGAAGCAGAAAAGAAGGCTATCGTTAAAGTCCCAGAAGATCAGTTGAGTCTGGCTATTGGTAAATCTGGTCAAAACGTCAGACTAGCAGCTAAGCTGACAGGATGGAATGTAGATATAGATGGTGCTGATGAAGCAGGTATAGAAGAAGCTGCCGAAGCTGTTCAGGATGAACCCAAATCAATCAAAACCAAAGACCTAGAAGAATCATTGATATCTGCAGCAACAGAAGAAACTGATGAGGAGAAAGTTCAAGAGCCAGAAACCGATGCCGAACAAACAGGCGAAATTAATAATGAAAATGATAAAGACAGTAAAGACCCTGAAGTAGTACAGAAAGAAACGGATACCAAAAAGTAATCCAAAATTTGTTTTAAGGAGGTGAGTATATGAAGCCAGAAGGATTTCCAGATGTTTTCGACAGATTTACACAAAATGCAAAACAAACATTGCAGTATAGCGGTCAATTAGCAATCCAAATGGGGGCGGCCTATGTTGGGACAGAGCATCTATTGTTGGGTATATTGAAATCCCCAGGTTCACTTGGTGCTAGACTACTGGGCGAGAGTGGAGTGACACTTGATAAGATTAATCCAAGTCTCATCTCTGCTTCGGGTGCTATTGCTGATCCTAGTACTCCAAATATGATAGATTTATCCGAAACTGCAAAAAAAACCATTACCCTAGCGTTAAGAGTTGCACAAGAATTCGGACAGACTTATGCGGGCACTGAGCATATCTTATTTGCTATACTCAATCAAAAGAATTCTCGGGCTCAAACGATTTTGGCAGAAATAAAAGTAGATCCTGTCAAATTAAGAAATGATATAGAGAGTTTCTTGCAGAACCAACCTCATTCATTCGAGCAGCCATCAGCCATCAAAGAAGACAATAACTTATCTAGCAAAACTCCAGCTCTTGACCACTTTAGTATTGATCTTACTGCAAAAGCTCAAGGTGGTAAGCTGGATCCTATGGTCGGTCGCAAGGCTCAGCTTGATAGAATGATATCTATTCTCAATCGCAGATCAAAAAACAATCCTGTACTTATAGGAGAGCCAGGCGTGGGTAAAACTGCAATTGTCGAGGGATTGGCTCAAAGAATTGTAGATGAAGATGTGCCTGATCTTTTGGTAGGTAAGCGGATAATGATGCTAGATATGGCCTCGGTGATTGCTGGTACTAAGTTTCGTGGTGAATTCGAAGAACGACTTAAGAAAGTCCTGGATGAAGCTAAGGATTCGGATGATGTCATATTATTCATTGATGAGTTGCATAATGTGGTTGGAGCTGGGTCTGCTGAAGGAGCTATAGATGCGGCCAATATATTAAAGCCAGCACTTGCTCGTGGAGAAGTTCAGACGATAGGCGCCACAACTATCGAAGAATATCGTAAATATATTGAGAAAGACTCCGCCTTAGAGCGTAGATTCCAGCCTGTACAAGTACCAGAATCGACTGTTGATGAGACCATCGAAATACTAAAAGGCTTGAGACCTCACTATGAGAAGTTTCATAATGTCGAAATATCTGATGAAGCTATGGAGCAGGCAGCGAAGTTGGCTAAGCGCTATATATCGGACAGATTTATGCCTGACAAAGCTATTGATCTGATAGATGAATCTTCAGCACAAGCTCGAATTAATCGTGGAGGCATGGGCAAAAAACAGCGACAACTAGAGAAAAAGCTCAATGATCTCAACAACTCCATTGAAGATTCGGTTTACAATCAAGATTTTGAGTACGCCGCAAAACTCAAGTCCGAAGTATCTGTATTAGAACAAAAGCTCAAAGCTCAGCTCAAAAAAGATGATAAAAAAACAGTAGTTTCTGTCACTGCCGAGGATATAGCCATGGTGGTCGCCCAAACTACAGGTATACCTATAACCAAGCTTATTAAGTTTGAGACCGAAGCACTCAAGCGACTTGAACAAAGCCTTAAAGCCAAAGTAATAGGTCAAGACGAAGCAGTAGAAGCTGTCGCTAAGGCGGTAAGACGTAGTAGAACTGGTATCGCCGAAGAAAATAGACCAATTGGATCATTTATATTCTTAGGACCAACTGGTGTTGGTAAAACTGAGCTTGCTAGAGTACTAGCTGAAGAGCTATTCCAGGACAAAGATGCCATGATCAAAGTTGATATGAGCGAGTTTATGGAAAAGCACAATACTGCAAGATTGGTAGGTGCTCCTGCAGGATATGTTGGGTACGATGACGGCGGGCAACTGACTGAGAAAGTACGTAGAAAACCATATAGTCTGATACTATTTGATGAGATTGAAAAAGCCCATCCCGAAGTATTCAATATATTATTACAAATACTCGAAGATGGAGTGCTTACAGATGCCAAGGGTCGCAAGGTAGATTTTCGCAATACTATGATCATCATGACTAGCAATGTTGGTGCTAGAAAGCTTCATGAAGAAGCTGAGATAGGATTTGCCACCGTCACTCAAAAAGATGAAGATAGGCTAGAAAAAGTACATGAAAAGATGAAATCAACAGTCAAAAAAGAACTCAAGAAAAGTTTTCGCCCAGAGTTTTTGAATCGGGTAGATCATATAGTGGTATTTAGAGCTCTAAGCCAAAAAAGTATCTCACAAATCATTGGCCTGCAACTTGCCGATCTAGCTCGTCGCCTAGAAGCCAAAGAAGTGATATTGAGATTCTCCAAATCAGTCGGTACAATGCTTCTAAAAGAAGGTTATGATGCCGATAATGGTGCCAGACCGATGCGTAGAGCTATTCAGAGACTCATAGAAGATCCATTGGCTACTCAGATGATAGATGGAGCCATCAAGTCTGGAGATACCGTCAAGGTTGGTATAGACAAAGAAGGCAAGGTTGAGCTCAAAGTTGCACTTGGAGTATGATTTAAACTTAATGCGACATATTAGAATATTTATTAATTAATAAATTAGCTCAAAAATGCCAATTTTAATATTTAGACACTTTCGCATAATGTTCGTAGTGTGCTATAATTAAAATCATTATGGCAAAATCGACCTCACAATTTGTATGTCAAAACTGCGGAGCAACATTTGCGAAGTGGAACGGTAAATGTATGCAGTGTGGTGCCTGGGATAGCCTAGTAGAATCAGTTGCCCAAACAGAGATGGTAGGCAATAAAGTCGGCAAGATACCATCGGCTGTCAAGGTAGAATCTCTGTCTAATATCAAATCAAATCAGACCCCTAGAATACCTACCGGCAACTCTGAAGTAGATACGGTACTTGGTGGAGGAATAGTGCCCGGTAGCTTGATACTGCTAGCCGGCGACCCCGGCATCGGTAAAAGTACCCTGGTATTGCAACTAGCGGCCGACGTATCAAAGGGTAGTAAAAAAGTATTGTATGTAAGTGGAGAAGAATCAGCTAGCCAGATCAAGCTACGAGCTGATCGCATCCAAGGGCTTAGTGAGACTTTTGATTTCTTAGCCACTACCGATCTAGATCAGATATTGGCTCAAACATTTACTAACAATTATGATCTGATCATCGTGGACTCTATCCAGACTATGGCTAGTGCCAATATCGCTTCCGCCGCCGGTACAGTCAGTCAAATCACCAACGGTGCCAACGCCATCATGCAATCTGCTAAGAGTACTAATACTGCATTCATAATCATAGGCCACGTAACCAAAGAAGGTAATTTAGCAGGGCCAAGGCTGCTCGAGCACTTAGTGGATACTGTTTTGCATCTTGAAGGTGAGAAATTTGGTGCAGTCAAATTCTTACGGTCTATCAAGAATAGATTTGGTTCAACCAATGAAGTTGGGGTATTTGAAATGAGTGATGCAGGATTATTACCACTTACCAACCCTAGCGGAGTATTGCTAGAAGAACGTTCTGATAGCCCTGGTAGTGTGATATTTGCCACCATGGAAGGTACTAGACCAATTCTAGTTGAAGTGCAGGCGTTGGTAAGCCCCAGTGTGTACGGATATCCTAAGAGAACTGCGGTAGGAGTAGATCTCAATCGACTTGGATTACTCTGTGCAGTTATGACCAAGCGAGGAGGCGTCAATTTGAGCTCATCTGATGTATATGTTAATATTGTTGGTGGACTGAAGATTTCAGAACCAGCTCTCGATCTTGCAATTATTTTGGCAATAGCCTCAGCAATTAAAAACATTAGTATCAATTCATCATATGTTGTTTTTGGAGAAGTTGGACTCTCTGGAGAAATCCGTTCTGTCAATAGTTCTGATCGTAGACTCAAGGAAGCTACAAAGCTTGGCTATAAAAAAGCCATAGTGCCGAGTGGCCTCAAGGGCTCAGGTCTTTTGAACCCTCAAAATATCAGACAAGCTATTGAACTTATAACCAAAAAATAAACTGAAAGGAAAAAATGTTAATATTTATCACTGCCTCTCTGGCCATAGCGACACTAATAATGTCTCTCGTTATCTATACACTCTCTAAAAAATCCGGTCCAAAATCAATCAGCACAGATACCATAAAATCAACTAGTATCGATCACTCTCAAATACTTGTAGATACGTCTGCAATTATTGATGGCAGAATAGCCGATATCGCCAAGACTGGATTTGTACCAGGTAAATTATTAGTACCGAGATTTATATTGGCAGAGCTGCAAAACATTGCCGACTCCGAAGATCCTATGCGTCGTAGTCGAGGACGAAGAGGATTGGAAATGTTGAATGTGATACGAGAAAATCCAAGTGTTGAACTCGATATCGTAGAAGACAACCCAGAAGACGTGGCTGAAGTAGATCACAAACTTGTCCATCTTGCCCGGGAATATAATTGTGATATTTTGACTACTGACTACAATCTCAATCGTGTGGCTACCATAGAACAGGTCAGGGTTCTAAATATCAATGAACTGGCTAACTCTATACGAGCAGTAGTATTACCAGCAGAAGAGATGCGTGTAAAAGTGGTGCAAAAAGGAAAAGAGAAGAATCAAGGCCTAGCTTACCTAGAAGACGGCACTATGATAGTGGTGGAAAACGGCGATAAGCTTATCGGCAAAGATGTGGATGTGGAAGTGACCCGTATATTTCAATCAGTTGCTGGCAAGATGATATTTGCAGCTCAAAAGGGGCATGCCAAAAAAACTAATCCTCGATCAAATAATAATCATAATAGAAGAACTAATAAATCCTAGGGATAGATATTTGATCCACCATCTACTCTTACATAAATATTCGATAATGCACCAGTATTGCCATTCCACCCAACCGCACCTGGCCAACTACTCGCATTCCATCCGTATGGTGAGGTAGAGTCTGCTGAAGATCCTCCACCGATATTGTATAGAATAGCTGTACCTGATGTTATCCCGGTAAGGCTGCAGCTTTTTGATCCAGGGCCACCAGAGCAACTCAGTACCGGAGATCCAGAACCCCTGGAAGAATTGACGGACACGGAATTACTCTGAGCATTGTACAGGCCTGCATCATAAACCTTGGCAAAGTATCCATGCACACCGGAGCCTGGACTATCGCTGATAGTAACAGCGCCACCAGCCCCAATAGCTTGGGAGCTTATTACGCCTCCGTTACGATAGAAATCGACGCGATTTACCGGAAATCTTCCTCCCACTATATTGGCAGTGACAGTGACTGTGCCTGCGCCAGTAGCTGTTGCAGATATACTAATAGATGGAGGAGTATCTCCACATTGGTGGACATCGTCTTTGTCGGTAGGTAGAGATCCACCGGAGCTATATCCGAGGCTCCTGGCAAGTGCCGCAACAGGTGGGTTCCATCTTTTGAACGACGGATCGGTAGAAGGTATCTCTGCTGTCATCGAACCTCCCGTCACTTCTTGTCGGGCATCGACTGGAGTACACTCTGTTGCGAGTTTGCCACTGACTTTGTCTATGGTGCCTTTTTGAGAAGCATCGGCCTTGGTGAGTGAATACCAGGCTGGGAATATATCCGTACGTGTTTGTTTGGTAATCTCAGTTGGGGTTTTGCCGGTATTGGAGTCGAGAGTGACTTTTTTAAGCCCCGGAGCTTGAGTAAATTGTTCTACTGGTGAACCTTCTAAGGTTGTTTTCATAAATTTATTCCATATAGGAGCAGAAACGATACTAGCAGCTTGCGTCATTGGCTTGTTGTTATTGTTGCCGGCCCATACTGTTGTAACAATTGATGGTGTGTAGCCCACCGTCCATGCATCCTTATAATCTTCCGTTGTACCAGTTTTGGCAGCTACCGGTCTAGATCCTAAGGTCAATGGGTTGTTGCAAGAGAAGGCTCCCAGGCTACAGCGCGCTGGGTTGTCAGACAATATACTGGTGATTTGAGAAGCTATTTGTGGGTCAATTACTTGTTTGGATTTGTTTTTTTCGGCATTATTTTCATCTACCACTTTTCCTGAAGGGTCTGTTACTTTTAGCCAATATACTTGGTCGTGTTTTTGTCCATTATCTGCAAGTGTTGAGAATGCATTGGCCATATCTACCATTTTGACTTCGCCAGAACCAAGTGCCAAACTCAATCCATATTCATCGGAACTTCGATCAAAAGTAGTGATACCCATATCTTTAGCCGTACCAATGAATTCATCGATACCTCCTATATAGAGTGCTTTGACGGCAGGGATATTGAGTGAGCTAGCCAATGCAGATCGAGCTGATTGAACTCCATAGAATCGACGTGTATAGTTCTGAGGTTTGTATCCACCTCCAAAGTCGGTCTGCACATCATAAAAAGTACTACCTGCGCCCCAGTTTTTCTTGAACAGATTAGAATAAACCAATGGCTTTATAGATGAGCCTGGTTGTCTTCGTGCTACGGCAACATTATAAGATCCGAATTCGGGATTGTTATAGTCATAACTCCCCACCATTGCTAGCACCTCGCCTGTTTTTGGATCGGCAGCAGTAAGTGCGGCATTACTTCCTCCGTTGGCTCGCACACTATCAATATTTGAAGCTACTGCATCTTCAGCTTGTTTTTGCTTGTCATAATCAAGTGATGTGATGACTTTGAGGCCGCCTTCGTTGACGCGTTTGATACCAAATTTGTTTTCCAAAAGTTCCCGAGTATATTGCACAAAATGTGGAGCTGTCACGTTGGCATATGGGTTGTAGGGCTTGAGTTGAGCTAGAACATCGGTCTGTTTGGCTTCTTTGGCTTGGTCT
Organism: Candidatus Saccharimonadota bacterium; assembly: GCA_035329105.1. GTDB lineage: Bacteria > Patescibacteriota > Saccharimonadia > CAILAD01 > BJGX01 > JAUPVL01. The sequence continues at coordinate 24,158 of DAOLHK010000011.1, forward strand.
TCTGTGATGTATTTTTGTTCTACCATGAGGTCAAGTACTCTGTCTTTTTTCGCAATCAACGCATCCTTGTGTGTACCATATGGTGAATAATAAGTTGGTGCCTGAGGCAAGCTTGCAAGCATAGCACATTGAGATAAACTTAGGTCTTTTGCATCAATGCCAAAGTATTGTTTTGAAGCTGCTTGTATTCCGTATGCTGTGGATCCATAGGGAATCTCATTGAGATATAGTTTGAGAATATCATCTTTTTTGTATAGCTGTTCTATCTCGATTGCTAGTATGAGTTCTTTGATTTTTCT
>DAOLHK010000012.1:0-1366 GCA_035329105.1 Candidatus Saccharimonadota bacterium
TAGTAAGATTTACAAGGAGCTTTGGAAATATTCCAATAGCTTGCAACCTACATTTAAAGACACGCTGATATTGTGTGAAGCACTGTGAGTAGAAATAATTCTATTTATTGAGCTTCACACAAACCACAACGATTGGATGAACATGGGTCACACATGGAGTAACGGCAAGTCAGGATGCTCTGCTGTTCCGATGATGGCAGTCATCGGCGTCATCATCACACTCGCACTCGCTGCCATCAAACAAAGCAGTCGACGATGAGCCGAGGAAAACCTGGTCGCAAGGGTCCACAAGACTTCACCATGTTCGACACATGTTTCGTCACCTTCGGTTGCGGTGGATCGACTGTGTTGGCTACCTTGGTTGGTGTGGTGAGCTTGGCCACTTGGGTGATACGTACCCACCGCACCAAGTCGTAACACAGCGTGTCTGCTCGACACAAGGAGTTCGCTCCTTGTGTCGGCAAGACACTTCAAATATTGCTATTAGATTTTATGGAAGTTTAATACAAATGTTTGAAAACTTCTTTTCAACCAGATAATCAGATACAATAAACTTGATGATATCCCCGAGTGAATACAATCGTAAGAAGAAACTCTTGTTACAAGAGTTAAAATTGGCTGTCAAAACAGGCAAGCCTATTGCATTGCGCAAGAAAACCACTAATCTCTTTCGAGCTCGTGAACAAGGAGAGGTTGCACGCATCGATGTGACGGACTTCACTCATGTCATAAGTATTGATGCCAAAAACAGAACTGCCGAGGTAGAAGGCATGGCTACCTATGAAACCATAGTCGAGGAGACTCTCAAGCATGGGTTGATGCCAGCTGTAGTGCCACAACTCAAGACCATTACTCTAGGTGGTGCTGTGACTGGTGTAGGTATAGAGTCAAGCTCATTTCGATATGGGTTTCCACACGAGACGCTACTGAGTATGGAGATACTTACAGGCGATGGACGTATAGTAGAAGCCAAGCCAACCGGTGCAAACAAAGATCTGTTCTTTGGTTTTCCCAATAGCTATGGAAGTCTTGGCTATGCCATAAAGCTGAAGATACAGCTGGTACCTGTCAAGAAATATGTGAAACTAAGTCATACTAAGTACTCAGATATCAAAAAATATTTGGCAGATATGCAAAACATTTGTACTAGCAAAAAATGGCTAGACAAAACAATCGACTTTGTTGATGGCATGATGTACAGAAAAGGTGAATACTATATAGTTACAGCTCAAATGGTTGATGATGCTCCGTATGTATCGGACTACACCTATAAGAATATTTATTACAAATCCATGCTAGAGCGTACAGAAGATTATCTAACAATCGAAGATTATATATGGCGTTGGGACACTGATTGGTTCTGGTG
>DAOLHK010000012.1:1466-18966 GCA_035329105.1 Candidatus Saccharimonadota bacterium
TATTTTGGAATCTATACAACTCAAAAGAATACAATAAATTAAAGAAGGCATACGATCCTAAAGGTGTTTTTAAGGATTTGTATGATAAAACAGTAAAAAGAGGCTAATAAAATGGCAGAATCAGAAAATAAAAAACTGATTAAGAAATTATTGAAATCAGCTGATGTCAAAATCGGTGGAAATCGAGACCATGATATACAGGTCTTAGATGATAGGCTATACGACAGAGTAATGTCAGAGGGAAGCATGGGTGCAGGCGAGAGCTATATGGACGGATGGTGGAAAGCAAAAAAACTAGACAAGTTCTTTACCAATGTTTTTACAACCAAGGTCGATCAAAATATCGCATCATCTGTGAAACTCAAGCTGGTATTTCACTATGTAGGAGCGACTCTAAAAAATCGTCAACGAGGTAAATATGCATATAAAAACGCTCAAAGTCATTATGATATAGGTAACGACCTTTATGAGCCGATGCTCGGAAAAACTATGGCCTACACTTGTGCGTACTGGGATAGGGGAGCCAAGAATCTTGATCAGGCGCAAACTGACAAGTATGACCTGATATGCGAGAAAATGTATCTCAAAAAAGGCATGAAAGTGCTAGATGTAGGGTGCGGCTGGGGAGGTCTGGCAATACATATGGCTAAGAAATATGGCTGTGAAGTAACATGTCTTACTCCAGCGCATGAACAAATAGACTATATCAAGCAGCATGCTAAAGGACTCAAGGTGAAGCCAGTCCTCACAACCTATCAAGATTTTTCTGAAAAGAGCAAATATGACAGAATCGTTGCCATAGGAGTAATGGAGCATGTCGGCCCGAAAAATTACAACTCTTTCTTGGCTAAGATGAGGGGCCTACTCAAAGAGGATGGTTTGTTTATCCTTCATACGATAGGAAGTAACAAAAGTGTAACGACTGTAGATCCTTGGATAGATAAATACATTTTTCCTGGTGGAGTGTTGCCATCAATCAAACAAATATCGACTGCAGCCGAAGGTAAATTCGTAATGGAAGATTGGCACAATATGGGCGCCAACTATGATCCTACACTTATGGCTTGGTATAGTAATTTCTTGAAATCATATCCAAAACTAGATCATAAAAAATATGATGAGCGATTCAAGCGCATGTGGGAGTTTTATCTTCTAGCTTGTGCAGGAAGATTCAGAGCTCGCAATATACAGTTGTGGCAAATCATATATAGTCCCAATGGCGTCAAAGGTGGCTACAAAGCAGTAAGGTAGCAAAAACTTGCAAACATACTCCAAATGTGATATAAAATAGTCAGTACCTATCTAATAGCCGAGGCTTCAATCACACCGAAAGGGGTGAAGATGTGCAGAAAAGAAAGATTTACTTCTTGTTCGATTTTCCCAACATCTCGAGAAGTTGGGCTGGATTAAGAAGATTTGAGTATCTTAGGGATTTGATTGACTGGCACCAATTAAAGAAGTGCTTGAAAGAACATGCTCATGAGAACTATCCCGGGGTGCTCAACCTAGAGTTTGTGGTGTTTCTAAATCGAAGAACGGCAAGAGAGAGCAGGGGTAGAATTCATACTCTCAAACGTAGTGGATTCAAGGTCTTTCCCAAACGAAAGACAGACGATAACTCTGATATTGATGATGACATCGCAGAATTCATCAGTAGTGCAGTAAGGGATCCAGAGACATCAGCAATATATGTACTTGGCAATGACCTCAAGAATGCTTCTGCAATAGCAAGAATGATGGAGCTGCGTCAGTATCAGCGTATTGAAGGTGAGCCAAACAAAATGACTTACGACGGAGAAGCGGATCTATGGGTCGGCATCATGCCTAGCACTATGATGTCAAGTACCAATCTGGATAGGTTTCCCGGCAATACACAAGTCATCAACCTCGAGGAGTTCCCAGGTGTTTTTTCATAATCATTATCCGACTAGTATCATCTGGTATAGCGGTCAGGCCATTAGCTTGGCCGTTTTCTATATCTTGGATTATTCGATATAAAAAGTTATTATGGGATACATAGGGAGTAAATAATTGGTTAAGTTTATCATCTTAGATTTTTACAATGTATTGTATTTTGCTGCGGAAGACAAGCTGAACGATCAAATCTTTGAATTTATTAAGCAAAATAACAAAAAGTATAAGTTTGGGGTGTTGTCAGCTGTACATTCTGATCTAATAAGTTGGTTCAAAGAACGCAAGATTGAAAATAATTTTGTATTTGTAAAAACTACCGCCGAGCTAGGTGTATCCAAAACAGATCCTGGTATATATGAGATGGTGGTCAATGGGCTAGAGTTTAAGCCCAATCAAGTATTACTTATAGATGATTCTAAAGAAAATCTACTCGCCGCAAATGAAGCTGGCCTAGAAACCATGCAATACTTCAAAACTAAACCTTTCATTGAACAGATATCTACACACCTAAAGTCTTAGCTGGAACTTTTGTTGAGCTCTAGTGCACATGAGTTGATGCAAAATCGCTTACCAGTAGTCTTAGCAGGTCCATCTTCAAACATATGTCCTAGGTGGGCACCACACTTACTACAGACAACTTCTGTGCGATGCATGCTATGAGAGTCATCATCTTTCATTTTGATAGATCCAGGTACAGCTTGATCAAAACTAGGCCATCCAGTCCCGCTGTCAAATTTGGCATTACTTTCAAATAATTTTTGATCACATACCACGCAGTGATAGCTGCCATCTGCATGCTCGTCTACATACTTGCCTGTAAAGGCTGGTTCGGTAGCTTTGTTTTGCGTGACATTGTATGTAAGTGGGTCTAGTTTCTTTTTGAGCTCATGTTTGTTCATGTATTCATTGTATCATTGGTATAATAATCTGATGAACAAAAAAGCATTTGTGAAATCGGAGCGTGACTATACAGTAAGTTTGCTCAAGAAGCTTAAGCCAGAGCAGTGGAGTGCCAAGACATTGTGTGAAGGTTGGAGCGTAGAAGACCTAGCCGCTCATTTGGTGACTCGTGAGCGAAATATTATCGGCGGGCTGGGATTGGTTGTACCTAGTCTGCAACAGTTACATGATAAAAGACTTGCTAGGATTGCTGCGCGTGGACATGAGTATATTATAGAAAAACTAGAAAAATATCCTTGGTATATGCCAGCTAGTATCAATATAGCGGAATTTTGGGTACACAACGAAGATATTGTGAGGGGCGAGCTCAAAATGAGTCGTGCAAAACCAACCAATGAAGAAAATGAACTGCTATGGTCAAGCCTCAAGGGGTTGGTGAAGTTAAGAAAATCAATGCTAGAAGATCTAGGTGATGTAGTACTAAAAAATAAAGAAACCAACCAATCAATAAGTATAAATTTCAATAATCATAGCAAGAAAACGACTATTACCGGAACTGCCGGAGAACTATTGCTCTTCTTCTATGGTCGTAGAAAAGTCGCCAAAGTCAGAATCAGCTAGCTATTCTCGAACGTGTTTCTTGGTGTCTTTGCTAATATTTTTGGCCTGTTCGTCTAGATCTTTCAAGTTGGTAGGGATAGGATTGTTAGCTAGTAAGTTGGCCATATAGACTGTGTTGTGAACCAAATACAATACAGTACGATTGGTATATAGATGATCTTGGCCTATCTCTAGGTAGCTAGGGCCAGGGCCAGCGTCACCTACCCAGTAGCTATCAGAGTTGGGAGCAATAGTAGCACCTAGGTGAGTTAGATTGAAGAGGGTATTGGCAGAGACATTGTGGGCTCCATCTTCATTACCGGTCACTATAACGCCGCCAACTTTGTTGTACAAGGGATATTGTCCGTTGGCTTCGTCTGCTTCATCGTAACCACCACTTAGTCGCTCCAATGCCATTTGAGTGACTGAACCACGTACTCCAAACCATATAGGACTACCAATGATGAGTATATTGGCAGCTTTGATTTTGGCGTTGATTTCTGGCCATTGATCGCCATCTCCTTCATCAGAGTTGATGCCAAACGGTATATTGTAGTCGATGACTCTTATGACTTCAGTCTCTACTCCTAGTTTGCTGTATTCTTCTACTGCCTTGTCTATAAGGGCTTCGGTGTTGGATTTTCGTGGAGATTTCTTGAGTGTACAGTTGAGTATGACGGCCTTTAGTTTCATATTGTGTTCCTTGTTTATTAATCTAATTGTAGCAGAAAGTGTATAATTGAACTGAATTAACGGAGGTAAAAATGTCAGATCTGCAAAAGGAGCTGGAAGACTATGATAAGACTTATTGGGACTTTACAGAAGATGCCAAGATCATCAATGTGCACCATATAGTTGGTCACCTGAATAAGTTGATGGGGAAGATTGCCGAGTATACAGACACTGTTGATCATGGTGGAAAAGGTGATGACACAAAGATGGTCAAGGAAGTTATTCCTGATTTGTTACAACAAGGATATAGGCTAGCCAGCCTTTTTGGTGTAGATGCTGAAGCGCAGCACAAAAAGCGTCTAGATGGATTAAGAGAAGGATTTGGTGATAAAAAATGAAAAAACCAGACGTCCTATATCACGCTTCACCAAATAGAAATATTGAGATATTTAAACCTCGTAATGAAAGTGTACGTGATGCCAATGAAGGACCTGTCGTATTTGCTACATCACAAAAAGATTATGCATCTTGCTTCTTAGTAGTGACTGACGATAACTGGGTACAAATAAGTCGATTTAATAATGTTCGAGTTGTAGTGATATCGGATAGATCAAGGTTTGCGAGAGAGGACCAAGGAGGAGCTATCTATGAGCTTCCTAGCGATACATTTGTAAACGAAATTCGCGGGAGCGCAAAAGATGAGTGGACAAGTCGCGAAGCTATGAAGCCAATAGGCAAAGAAGTGTTTGAATCAGGGCTAGCTGCTATGCTCAACTATGGAGTCCAGGTGTACTTTGTAGATAAAACTACGTTTAAGAAAATAACAAATGCAGACGATCATGGTATCAGCATACTTCGAACACTACAATCAGAGAATCAAAAACTAAAAATAAATATTAAAAAATTACCTTGGTGGAACTTTGATGAAAAAGAATAAGATTGAATTAGCGAACTTTGGGGGTGGATGCTTTTGGGGTGTTGAAGAAGTATTTCGTACAATACCTGGAGTAGTAAAAACTACTGTAGGGTATGAAGGCGGTCATGTAGACAATCCTACTTATGAGCAGGTGTGTTCTCATACCACTGGGCATGCCGAGACAGTGCAAGTAGCATTTGACCCAAAGAAGGTTGGTTATGATAAGTTGCTTGACGTGTTTTTTGAGAATCATGATCCGACCCAGCTCAACAAACAAGGATTTGACGTGGGGGACAACTATCGAAGTGTGATATTTTATCACGGTCATTCTCAAAAGAAACGGGCTGAGCAAAAGATTGCTAAGATTGCACAAAGCAAACGCTTCGATGGGCCTATAGTGACAGAGCTAGTGCCGGCGAAGAAATTTTGGCATGCCGAAGAATATCATCAAAAGTATTTGCATAAGCGTAATCTAGAAGTATGCTAAAATAGTCTAAAGGGATATATATTATGAGAGTAAAGCACCGGTCATTTATAGCAATAATATTACTCAACTTCATTACATTGGGTTTGTATCAAATATATTGGTTTTTCATCACCAAGACAGAGATGAATACACTCAATTCTACAGATGTAAAAGTGCCGTTTTTCCTATGGTTCTTTGTGCCTATCATCAATATTTGGTGGTTCTATAGGTATGCAAAAGCTATTGAGAGGACTACCAAGAATAGACTCAACAGGTGGTCGGCTTTTTTTGCCCCAGTTCTTATAGGACTAATGGTGTCGGTAACGCTTAGCATACTTGGCAATCTTCCTACTATCAATCTTCCTATAATTGGAGCCACAGCGTTTACTAGTTACGTAATAATAACTGCTACTGCAGGGATTTTGCCAATACTTTATTATCAATCTTATCTCAACAAAGTATCTCGATAGGCATTAAAGCAAATATTTGAGGATTACGAAAAATATTTGGCGGTTATTATTAATCTGTTACATAGTTATAAATAATGAATATAACCTTATTTAGTAGTAAGCACTATATAAAGTATTTATCCAGGATATTTGGCTGCCTAAATATGATTCATGATTTTGTAAATTTTACTACCAACAAGAAGGCATGCAGTTGTAGCATGCTAGAAAAGTATTTTTTAATAACATATAATATTAAATAATGCTTTCAATACCAACAAATATTTTACCTATATTGTTTATTGGCATACTTGCAATATTATTTGGTGTAAAAAGCTTAATGTATTACAAGAAAATAAGGTCGCCATTATTTAATTACTTTGGTTGGAGTACTATATTATTTGGTTCATCTAGTATTTTTTTAGCTGTAGCTTATACGATAGACCCTAGTAGCATAGTCATCAAGTCTCTAGTTACAGTTAGTAATGTACTATATATAATTGCATTATTCGTAATGTATAGAGTCATCTGGTATTTGGGATTTAAAAAAAGCATATCTTATATGTGGTTGTTTGTACCGGTTTTTATTCTGTCCTCAATATCACTAGCACTCGATTTGATTTATCGTATATATGCCAATTATTATCTATCAGGAAATATTGCATACTATAGTGCTTCTAGCATAGCCACTTATATACTGGCATTTCTGTCACTAAGTATTGTGGTAGTAGGTGTACTTACTATCAAACAGGCACTTGAAGTAAATGAAAAAATCCAAAGAACTAGAATTATAGTAATTGGTGTGATGTTTTTATTATCGGGACTGGTGGTAGAATACAACTTCTTGTTCAACAACAAGGAAAACATCGGGCTTAATACTTTATTTGCTTCATTTATAGTTATCATTACTGTTGGGTTGTTAATATTTATGATTAAATACAAATCCCCAAATGAAATTAAATGAATTTCATAAACCAAGTACGAGCAACATAATATACCTAGCTCGTGGCGGAGGCGGCGGATCTAGCTCGGGCGGAGGAGGTGGTGGATCTTCTTCTGGAAGCTCGCATTCATCATCGAGTTCTAGTCGAAGCTCATCTAGCTCGGGCGGATCTGGTGCAGCATTGCCATGGTGGGAGACACTGATAATAATAGCGATATTTTTTGGGATACCTATCTTGTTTATAGTACTAGCGATGAAATTTGGTAAGAAGCTATCATCAAATAATCTTGCGATACCCAATGGGTTCAAAAATGCCAAGCAAGGTAGTGATGAAGAAAAAAACATTGCTAAGTCTGCTGAAGAAACATTCTTGGCTTTCCAAAAAGCTTGGTCCGAATTTGACCTTAAGACCATGCAGAAGATTACTAGTTCAGAGTTTTATAAAAAAATGGTGCTAGAACTACAGGTACTCAAGAACTATAGCCGTACTAATAGCATGGAGAATGTGGCGGTAGATAAGATATACGTATCTGAACAAGAAGAATATAGTGATGGATATCGTATATATTTTAGTGCAAGTTCTACTGACAAGCTGATCGACAACAAAGAGAATAAGACTTTATTCACCGATAGTAGCAGTTTTGCTGAGATTTGGACATTTATAAAAAAAGGTAAAATATATGTACTAGATGGTATTCGACAAACTACAGAAGACTCCTCAAAATATGTGCCAGCAATCGCTGAATTCGCCAAGACCAACGGGTTTTATTACGACCCTGACTTTGGCTGGTTGATGATGCCAAGTCATGGAGCAATATTTGGGCCAGCTGGATTTGGAAATGCAGATATCAATAATCACGTCATAGGATATTATCAAGACAAGAAACGTAGTGAGAAGATAGTAGAGTTTTATAGCTATGAGCCCAAGGCAGGCGTGGGTATGAAGCCTTTCATAGTGGCACAGGCAATACTGCCACGGAAATATGATAATATCTTGGTCACCGAGAAGAGTTGGTATGACTTTAAGCCCAAGGCCAAGGGACTTGCAAAGATAAAGATAGAGACAGAGAGTGTAGAGTTCAATAATAAATTTGCTATTTGGGCAGCTGATACAGACAAAGCTACTAGTTTTGAGCTGCTGGCAACGAATTTCATGGAGCGCATATATGCACTAGAGTTTGAGATCAATATCGAAGTAGTGGACAATGTTCTATATTTATATAGTCCTAGTAGCAGCATTTCTTATCAAGATATGTTGGATGTACTCAGCTGGGCATTTGAAGAAATGAAGATGTAGAAAAATAAATAATATAATTATGATTTCATTGATATTGAAGTATCTATTAATAATTTATTGCATCTAAGAGAGAGTTATAAAGCTAAGCAATGACTTAGTCTTTAATTTTTAAACAAACTAATTATTGATATGTATCAAATTACTAAAATCTATTGGATTTGTTGATGGGTTGATTAGATACGGAGTTCTGAGTGACGTTTTTGCGTGGTTTGGAGGTAATCATCACGAGTATAACTAGTCCCACTAGACCAAGCATGACTGCCATGAGGGCTTGACCTTGTGGAGTTTGAAATACTCCTGCTCGATGCAATATACCAAAGATACCTAGGAATATGATTCCCATCGATACACCGTTGGAGCTGGGATTGCTAGGATTGATAGTGAGTATACCTACTAGCACCAAGAATGCTGGCCAATAATTGATAATTTGACTGGTAGCATCGAGCTTGGTTAGTAGACTAATAAGTATGACAAATGCAAATAGTATCAGTCCAAAACCTATTACTAATGTCACTGTTCGATTATTCTTCATATGTTATAGTTTACTCTTAGTTTTAGATATATCAATCATTAGTTGTCTCGTATAAAGGTAAATCACCCAGATTGACATCCACCGTGTCTATTGGCGTCACAGGTTCTTCTGAGCGCCACTCTGCTCCAGAGTAAGGATGAAAGTCAGACTTACGAAATACATAAACATGACCTGTAGGTCTAATCACTTTCAGTGATTGAATAGTTGCTTTATCAACTCTATATACACGTGTTTCACCATCGTCATCAAAACTCGAACTAAAAGGACTATCTTCTGGCAAATTAGCTTTATGAACTATAGATCTAAATACAGCAGTATCAACTGTAGCTGTAGCAGCAATTCCAGGGGATCCGTCGTTGTGCATCTCTTTAGTGGCTCTATCGCCCGTCATGGCCTGTCTTGGTTCAAATTCCTCAATTCCTGCAGCAGGTGAACCATGAAACAAATATTCGCCGGTCGATTCTAGAAGTTCCAGCTTTTTTCTTGCAGGAGACTTCTCTGTTTTTGATTGCTCTGTGTCTTTTGGACTTGGCTCCATACTAGTCATTGCTTCATTATAACTTCTATCAATGTGAAGTCCAAGCTTTCGGCACTTGAAAAAAGACTACAAAAATGTTATTATACTGATCTACTCGCACCTACACACGGATTTTCACATAGGGAGCACACATGGGTCACTCAACGATGCTTGCAGCACAGACTGTCAGCCTCACTACTAGTCAGGCAATAATACTGGTACTGGTCGTGGGAGCATGCATAGCACTCGCTATCGTCATTGCGATGTTTGCCAGTAAGTAGCCAAAACTTCAACAAGAGAAAAGAGCAGACATGATAAAGATCATTTGGCTTCTGTTGATAGCTCTTTCGGTGATGTGGATTGCCGCAGGCAAGGTCAAATCCAGAAGGACTGAGGCCATCTTGGGTCTCATAACTCTACTGGGGGCTGGACTATTCGTCTTGTGGCTAATCTTGGAAAGCTCCAATATCAGAGCTATCCTATTGGGCTAATGCTTGAAATAAGCTTCCATTAGGAGTAGAATCTTCCATAACCCAAATATCACCCTAGAAACCACGAAGGAGGTGAAATTATGGTATCTGTGAGTACACGACCACAAACAACTCTCACAGAAAGCCAGGCGCAGCGGGCTATGTCTCTAGAGAGGTATCTACGATACCTAGCAGATGAGCTCAACACAACTGTTGCAGCCTTGCGTGACTATGGCATAGTTGCCAACGTTTCAATCTCCGGTGACGGAGTCGCCCCTGGGAACTAGTAGTTTCCAGGGGTGTTTTTATTATTAGCAAAAAAAGTTGTCTACATATACAATTGTAGTTATGAAAGGTTCTAAACATACTGAGACGCATTATCGTACATTTGTAAAAACTATTACTTATAGAATAGTAATAGTCATCTCTATCTTTTTCGTCACGTATTACACTACAGGTGAGATTGGTGATGCACTTGCTATCACTTCTATCACTGCTGTTACTGGCACTATCCTTTACTATATACATGAGCGAGTATGGAACAGCATACATTGGGGTAAGACTAGTAAATGAATCCAGTAGATACTATTAAGGCTGAATTACAAAAAAAATCCAACAAATATCGTGCTGAGAAGTCACAGAGATTTTTTAAAACAGGCAGAGGTGAATACGGCGAAGGGGATGTTTTTATGGGCGTAAGTGTGCCGGATCAACGCAAGATTGCAAAGGAGTTTACAGATATCTCTCTAACAGAGATTTCAAAACTACTGTGTTCTGATATTCACGAGTATAGGCTAGTAGCGATATTCATCTTGGTTTACAAGTTCCGAAGTACTAGTACAGTCAATCAAAAAGCCATATATCAATATTATCTAGATAATACAAAATACATAAATAACTGGGACATTATAGACAGTTCTGCAGGCTACATTGTAGGAGAATATTTGTATGACCAAAAAGATGATAAAGGCGCTAGACAAGTCCTTGCAAAACTAGCCAGATCTAGCTCTATATGGGATCGAAGAATAGCAATTATGAGTACATTTGCATATATAATGCACGGAAACAGCAGATTGACATTCGAGATAGCAGATATATTGATACACGATGAGCATGACTTAGTGCAAAAAGCAGTCGGATGGATGCTACGAGAAGTTGGAAAGAGAATATCTCAAGACCAAGAAGAGGAATTTTTGAAACCAAGATACAAAACTATGCCTCGCACTATGTTGCGCTACGCAATAGAAAGATTTACAGAACCAAGAAGACAGAAGTATCTCAAATCCCAGATATAATTTGATTGTAAATATTATATACATCTGGTATATTCTTTTTACGTACCTACAGGGGAGCAATAATGCAGAATCGAACCAAGAAAAAGATGGCATTGACCATTGCGGTGTTTGTGGTCTACGCATTCATTCAAGTCTTGCGGTCTCCACAGGCTGATACGCGTAGAATAGCACGTGAACAGAAGCAGCGAGCCAAAACATGGAATGGAATGTACGATCAGTCGGATGTATTCGAATCATATCGTCAGGGCTGGTGATCAAATGTTTACTTTTTTGTACCAATTCTGTGTAGATCACCCTTATATAGTACTTGGTGTAATGATGTGGTTGCTTAGCAATACTTCTGTTCTCAAGAACAAAACAGCAAAATAACTCCACAAAGATTTTCCCTAGGTCACTAATGCACATAACATGTAATAGTGACTTTTTAATTTGAAGTGGAGCTCGTGTTAGCAGTAGACGCAGCGTAATCTGCACCCAGTGTTATTTCGAAATCTACGATCGGGAATTTGACTGGGGTAGCTGGTGGCACTACTTCTGCACCGAGTAATTTGGCAAGGTAGTTTGCAGTATTTGGTTTCTTGCCAACTGTATAGTCTATGATTTTAGATTTGGCAAAGTCTTTGGTGGTCGCATTGCCGACGCTAGATACAGTAATTGGTATACCATTATTTTCGAGGTATTTTTGCAATTTGAGGCTTAGGCCAGGCGTGGTAGTACCATTGAGAATGGTGACTTTTGAATCTTCTTTCCAGATAGGACCGAGCTCGAATATATTGGCTACAAATTTTTGTATATCATCAAAATTACCACCTGCTGGTATCAGGTCGCTAGAAGTCTTGCTAGATACCAAAAATCCATTGGGCTTGAGTGAAAATACTACATTGGTAATTTCGGATATGTTGATATCCTTGGTGATATCTTGAAGTCTTTGAATGTTGCGAAGGCTAAGATCGGTCTTGATATTGTTGCTAGCAGCTTCTACTAAGCTATTGACCTTTGCGGGATTTGATAGTGTTTCTACTGATACAGCCTTTTGTCTGATGGCAGTTATGACCTCTTGTTGACGAAGTGCTCTACCGAAGTCGTCACCACATGTTCCTTTTCGACATCTGGCGTACTTGAGTGCCGTTGCTCCATCCATTTGCTGTTTACCCGCAGCTATCTTGATACCACAGCTTCTGCTTTCATTCTTTTCACATGGATATTCACTGTCTATGAGTGGTTCTTTGACGTCTATCTCTATACCCCCAACAGCATCTACGGCTTGTTTGAGACCGGAGAAATTGGCCCTGACATAGTAATGGATTGGAATACCCAGTGTATCCTCAATAGTTTTTTCACTTGTCTCGATACCCTGAGGTGGTTTTTGGCTTTCACCATACGCATGAGCTTCATTAAGTTTGCCAGTACCATCACCAGCAATCTTTACCTGAAGATCTCTTGGCAAGCTAATCATCGCTATTTGATGTGGATTGGTCTTAGTGTTGATGCTTACCACCATATTGGTATCGGCAAGAGTCTCGCCGGCATGACCGGGGTCTCCAACGCCCAAGAGCAAGATATTGACTCTGCCATCATCTTCTCCTTTGAGTTTGCTAGTGAAGTCAAAGGGGTTGGTAGAAATCTTGCCAGCTTTGAGGAATAGATACAGCGCAATACCTGCTGCAATTACGGCCAGTATACCCAATACAATCAACACTATACGCATTATCTTGCGCCATAATGGTCGTGGTGGTTTTTGGAGGTCGGAGAAGTCTGCGCTGATGTGAGTCTTGGCCATAGTGTTTTTATTGAACTCCAAATCATTGCTTACGGTATCTCCTGGTAAATTCTTACCCTTATCTTTGAGAGGGTCGTAAACAAAATCAGGTTTCTGAGGTTTCTTATCTGTCATTTACCTTATTATAACGGATATTTTACGATTTAGTGACTAGATAATATCTGATTTTTGAGATACAATCGTTGCCATTACACTATCTATAATAATCATATGAATAATATCTGGCAAAAATTAAAAAAAGACAAAAAACCATTTTTTGTATTGGCACCAATGGATGACGTCACTGACACCGTTTTTCGGCAAATAGTCAAAAAACATGCTCCGGCTGATCTCATGATGACTGAATTTGCTAATACCGACGGATGGTGTTCGGCAGGTAAAGAAGCAATATACAAAAGACTTAAATATGTAGAAGAGGAAAGGCCACTGATTGCTCAAATATGGGGAGCCAAACCAGAGCATTATGAGATTATGAGTAGAGATATAGTAGAGCTTGGATTTGATGGTATCGATATCAATATGGGATGTCCCATAAAAGATGTGGTCAAAACTGGTGCTTGCTCAGCTCTTATAGAGAATCATGATCTAACAGAAGAGATAATAAAAGCCGTCAAGCGAGGGACTCAAGGCAAGATACCTCTTAGTGTCAAAACAAGAATTGGCTACAACAAGATAGATACGGAAACTTGGTGTGGATTCTTACTTTCTCAAGATATTGATGCTCTGACAATTCATGGCAGGACCAAGAAAGATATGAGCAAGGTTCCTGCTAAATGGGATGAGATAGCCAAGGTAGTAAAGTTAAAAGATCAAATTTCTCCACAGACCGTAATAGTAGGTAATGGGGATGTCTTGACCAGGCAAGATGGGGTCGACAAGGCCAATCAGTATGGAGTGGATGGCATTATGATAGGACGAGGGATATTTCAAGATTTCTTTGTGTTTTTAGGCGAGGAAATGAAACCAGAATTATCTCAAATGCTCAAGATTCTAAAAGAGCATACACTTTTGCATCGAGAGTTATTGCAAGGCAATAGGTTTGAACCTCTCAAAAAATTTATCAAGATGTATGTACATGGATTTAGCAATGCCAGCGCACTTAGGGCAGAACTAATGAGCACTACTTCACATCAAGAACTAATTGAAAAGATTGACAAACATATCAAAACAGTTTAGTATACTCAACCAGACATTCATACTCTCAGGCCTGCAAGGGAGATGGCATGACGTACCGAACAGTAGTGACCCTGGTGTTGGAAACAGACACACTGGGACTACCCATGAGTGCAATATCTGAGTTGCAAGAGTGGGCCGAAGACAAGCCGTATGTATTGGATTGTGAAGTTACCGAGTATCGTTCTCATCTTGAATTAGAAGATGAAACAAACATTCTTGATTGGCCTTTGACCGATGAATCACTGGGATTCTCTACGAGAGTAATTAACTCTCTAAGTAATCCTCGCAGAAGAAAGTATGAATATGGCTGGGTCATGAGAGAATCTCCCGAAGATGCTATTCATAGCTTGGGAGATCTTGTGTCACGGGATGCCCGAACATTGCTCGATTATAATAATTTTGGCAAAAGCTCACTTGCTGAAGTGCGTAAAGTTCTGTCCAGATATGGACTGCACCTTCTGGGTGAAAGAAGACAGCCTCCTCGCAATTCGTGAGGGGGCAATTTATTTAAAATAAGACAAGCAAAAAACATGCTACAATCTGTATATGAGCAGGAATAGTCACAGAAAACACGAGTATAAGTCAAAGCACTCCTTGCACAAAAATACTACCAATCAAGAAATACCAGAAGATGATATTTTTGTAGAGCACAGAGGTTGGTCCGAGGTATTAATAGCCCTTATCATTTTTGCATTGGGGTTATTCTTCATGGTGCCAGTATTCTCAGCTACAACCGTCAATATACAATTCGCTTTACTTATCTTATTTGTAATAGCAGTGCTTTTATTTGTGGTAACTCATTGGCGTAAACAAAAGCAATATTCTGCACAGCACAAACTTCCTTTGTTGGAAAATTTCGTATACTTAAGTATCATTAGTATCTTGTTAATAGCTATTGTTATACAGGTAGTAAGTGGCACTCTAGACCTGTGGTTGCCAGTGATATTGGTAGTAGCAGTGCTGCTCAAAGTATTGCTTACTAAAAGAGTAGATCGGAAATAAATGAAAAGAGTTTTGATCATTTCAGCAATGATTTTGATATTTATACTCATCATAGTAGGCGGTTATTTTGGTTATAGAAAATATACTGCTTATAGAGATGCTAAAAAGGCAATTGAAAACGCCAAGATAGAAGTAGCCACACCGGTATCAGAACAGCTCAAACTAGATAAGCGACCAGGAACCTACGAGCCTTACGATCCATCCAAGCTTGTTTTGGCCAAAGACGGTAAAGTAGTGCTGTTTTTCAATGCCAAGTGGTCAAAGACAAGCAAGCAATTGGATCTAGAAATCAAGAATCACGTAGATAAACTGCCCAACAACTTCACGATACTAAGTGTGGATTATGATAAGAATGCTGTTTTACGTAAGACCTATGAAGTGCCGTTTGAGAACACTTTTGTACAAGTAGACGAGCAAGGGGGTATCGTAAACCGGTGGTCTGGCTCAGAAGATTTGGCAGAGATAGTCGCATTGGCTAAATGATTATATTTTTCAGATGACTATTAAACCTAGAAAATGACCAGATGCTTTGCTATAATCTTGGGTTATGAAGAATAGAATATTTGTACTACTTTATTATAAATTTGTAGAAGTAAAAGACCCTGCTTTTGAAACAATGCAGCACAAATACGTGTGTGATGGGCTGGGTCTCAAAGGACGCATAATAATTGCTCAAGAGGGTATCAATGGTACTGTGGCAGGAAATTCTGCTCAGCTCAAGAAATACATTGACTACATGGACAAACACCCATTGTTTGATGGAATTGTTTTCAAGCGGTCTTACTCAGGCAAGATGCCATTCGGCAAGATGATAGTAAAGCATCGAGATGAAATAGTTACTTTGGGCAAGAAAATAGATATTAGCAACACAGGCACATACCTCAAGCCCAGTGAGCTACATGAATTGTTTGAGAACGATGAAGATATGGTGGTAGTAGATATGCGAAACAACTATGAGTATGATGTAGGTCGTTTTGAAGGAGCTATTCAGCCCGATACCACTAAGTTTTATGAACTTCCTAGTAAGATCAAGAATTTCAAAATAGATAAAGACAAGAAAATAGTGACTTATTGCACTGGAGGAATTCGTTGTGAAAAGGCCACGGTATTACTCAAAGAGATTGGTTATGAAAACGTCTACCAATTAGAAGGTGGAATAGTTAAGTATCTAGAAAAATATCCAGACGGGTATTTCAAAGGTAAAAATTTCGTTTTTGATAATCGTATGGTTACAAATGTGGATACTCCGAGCGGTAAAGAAGTATTGTCCAAGTGCGAACACTGCAGACAGTCTTGCGATAGATACATAGACTGTACCGATACCAAATGTCACAGACTATTTATCTGCTGTAAAGACTGCGAGAAAAAACATTCAGGTTTTTGTAGATTGAGCAGTAATAAAACTATAAAGAAGTAATGATAGTTAAGAAAAAAGTACTACCAGAATATTTCAAAGAAGTTAAGAATGGTAACAAAACATTTGAGTTGAGGTTGTAAGATTGGCAAATAAAAGAAGGTGACACTCTTGAATTAAAAGAGTATGATCCATATACACAAAGCTATACTGGTAGAGAAATTACAAAAAAAGTAGGGTTTGTAATTAAAACCAAGGAAATAAAGTTTTGGAAGCCAGAAGAAGTTGATAAATATGGCTATCAGGTAATTTCATTACTTGATTAATTTTCTCAACTCTTCAAGGGTGACCTTACGATCATCCCAAGGTAATGATTTGCCATTGGCAATCATCATTAGCTGATCTGCTCCCTTGCAGGCTACAAATACTAAGTCGCCAGTGTTTGCTAGAGATAGGGCCTTATGTATACCAGATCGTCGGTCTTGTACTAAAAACAGATTCTTATCAATGATCTTGCCTGCTTTTTTGGCACCACTGGCGATGTCCTCTATGATCTCCATCGGAGGATCATCATAAGGATCGTCATCACTTATCACTACAATATCAGCTAGATTACCTGCAATCACTCCCATCTCAGCTCGTTTGAGCTTGTCTCTACCTCCTCCTTGTCCGCCAAAGAGTACTATTACTTTATTGCTCTTTGGTATTATCTCCTTACCTGTTTGTAGAAGATGTTCTAGGCTAACTTGATCGTGAGCATAGTCCACAAACACCATAAAATCCTGTCCAATATCTATCTTCTCCATGCGTCCAGGAATAGTCTTGAGATTACTAAATCCTTTCTGAATGTTATCCCTTGATATTTTTAGAGATTTGGCAGCAGCTATAGCCGCTACTGCGTTTTTGACATTAATTTTCCCGATGAGATTTAGATTGTACTTTTCGTTATTTACTTCGAAGCTTGTACCTTCTTTATTGATTTTGATATGTGAGCCCTTAAAGTCACTTTTGTGATGAGTACTAAATGAAATTTTGCTGTCAAATTTATTAGCTGTGTACATATTGGTATATTTACTATCAGCATTGAAGAAAAGAGTCTTCGGTATCACTCTACCAGCAATCATTTTTTTCGAACTCTTAGAGGTATGTGCAAAGACTCTTAGGTTGTGCTTGTGCAATGTTTCCATATTATTGTTATGTGCGGCCATGATTTCTTTTTC
>DAOLHK010000013.1:0-15829 GCA_035329105.1 Candidatus Saccharimonadota bacterium
TTGGTGCCGAAGAGAGGATTTGAACCTCCACGAAACTTTCGTTCCACTAGCTCCTGAAGCTAGCGTGTCTACCAATTCCACCACTTCGGCCAATCTATACTTACTATAATACTTATTTCTGGCTAGCTTTGGTAGCCTGCTTGGTTATTACGTACCAGTCTTGAATATTGTAAAATCTATTGCTTGGTTCGACTATCTTGTTTGCACTAAATCCTTTTGCTTCTATACTCTGTGCATAATTGTAATATGGGCTATACAAGATGATAGCTGGTAAATCTTTCGACCAAGACTGTAAGAATGCTGAGTATCGACTATTTTTGTAGTCCAAATCTTTTGCCAATCTACCCGTTTCTAGGTATTTATCAGCTTCAGTATTTACGTATTGACTCACATTGAGACCTGGATCCTTGGCCTGCGAGGAATGCCAATAGGTGTATATATCTGAGTCATAGCCTATATCTTGCCCGTAGAGCAAGACATCATAATTTCTAGTTCGTATATAAAATTGCTGCAATTCATCAAGGTCAACACTTGCAATATCTATTTGTATTCCCACCTTTGACCACATATCTTTTACTGTATTAGCAACCTCTTCATATATCGAACCTTTAAGAGTTGCGAGGCGAATACGAGTATTTTTTAGTTTTTCTTGATCCATAGCACTAAGGATAGACTTGGCCTTTGCTTCATCGTAGCTGTACTTGGCTGCCGTATTATCAAAACCGGAATAGCCAGCTAATATAGGATAGTTTGCTACTACAGCCTGTGAGTCGAGTTGATTTTTGACAATTGAATTTTTATCGGTGGCATATGAAAGTGCTTGTCTTAAGTTCACATCACTTACTGTTGGTGAGCCCATGTTGAAAAAAAGTGCTCCATAAGCAGGCAGGTTCAAATGGTTAATCTTGATCTGCTCTATCTGGCTTGCTTTCTTCTCTATCCTTGGATCGTTGATGGCAAATCCACTAACTTGTTTTTTTTGATAACCATCAAGGTAGTCGTTTTCGCTATCATATTGCACGAATTTGAGATTGTTGATATAAGGTTTTTTGAAATGGTAGTTTTCAAATGCAACAAGATTTAGTTCATCGCTGTTTTCTTTAATTACAGGTAATTTATATGGGCCACTTCCAATCGGTTTTTGATTGAATTCAAAAGTTCTGGTGAGACCAGGACGTACTCCTTCAAGAATATGTCTTGGTATAATTCCAACTGTGGTGTTGTATAAGAATGGAGCGTAACTATTTGGTAAGCTAAATTTGATAGTTGTATCGTTTATGACCTCGTATTTCACCCCGGTCCAATTGCTTGCAAGAGGACTTCTGGTATCAGGGTTTTGTATTCTTGAGATAGTAAAAGCCACATCGTTGGCATCCAATTTATATCCATCATGCCATTTGAGATCTGGTCGCAATTTGAATGTATATGATTTCTTGTCAGGGCTTACTTCCCAGCTACTGGCAAGGTCTGGCTCAATTTTACGATTGCTACCTACTCTAGTAAGACCCGAAAATACTACCGATGTTACATCGGTTGTAGCTGAATTGTCTGGATAAAGTGGATTCACTCCTTTGACTTGTCCGCTTAGTGCCTCAGCATATGTTCCGCCATAGTCGGCAGCTCTGGTCAAATAACTTGCTGACTGAGCCTGTATTTGCTGCCAAAAACCAATACAACTAAGCACAAAAACCATCAATAATGATAAGAATACCCATCGGGATTGACCAAACTTTTCCCAACCACCAAATATATGACGGTCAGTATAATTTAAGATCCATCGTCTCCATGCTCTAAATCTATTTTTATACCTTCTGCTTTTTCTATTTAGTTGAAAACGAAAATAAGAATTCATTGGATTCTTACTTAACTAACAAGAGGCCGATGAGCGAACCTACAAATACAACAGCAAGTACTATCGTAAAGTAAAATAATACTTGTTCTGCACCTCTTTTTGTTCTATAAAAATTGCTCTCACCACCGAAAGCTGTGCCTAGTCCACTTCCTTGGTTTTGTAGTAATATCGCTATGATAATCATAATACTTGATATTACGGTTATTATTGCTAATGTATTTCTCATCCTACTGCTCCTTATCCTTGAAAATAAATAAATCAAAAAAGTAATTAATAAACCAGACTATTATCACTGCTCCAACTGCTGATGCTATGGAATTGACCTGAAAAGCTGGATATAGCAAGCTAGTGATCCAGAGCATCATTGCATTTACAACAAAAGTAAAAAGTCCTAGAGTCAAGACGATGGCTGGCAGGCTTAGTAGAATAATAAGTGGTCTTACGAGCGAATTCACTAATCCAAATATCAAGCTTGCTACTACCAACACGATTATTTTATTACCGTAACCGACACCAGAGAATAGCAGCGATGCTATAAATAATCCAACTCCGTTTACCAGCCATGACAACAAAAATCTCTTTAACACCGCTCTATTCTATCAGAAATTTAATAAAATTTAAAGAATACGTACTGCTTGGATTCTATTTATGAGTTATTAAAATAATTATAAATGATTCTGGCCTTTGAGACACCTACTTGCTTAGCTATACTGTCTATATCGGCACTCCTTATACTCTTAACACTCTTAAAAATCTGCAATAATTTTTTAGTAGTAGCCGGCCCAATACCTTCAATATTTTCTAACTCTGAATTATCAATTCTTTTTTTGCGAGTTACTCTGTGGTAACTAATTGCAAATCGATGAGCTTCATCTCGTATCCTTTGTACTAAATGCAATACAGGTGATTGCCTCTCAAAGTTGTGCTCAGTATATTTAATATTGCCATTTGATGTATCCTGCACCACGATGGTTTCATATCTTTTTGCTAATCCACATATTGGTATTTTTATATCCATCTCTTGTAATGTTTTAATTACTGAGCTCAGCTGACCCTTGCCACCATCTACAATTATAAGATCCGGTAAAGGCCACTTAGAATTTCGACTAGAGAATCTTCTTTGTATCGTTTCTTGCATCATAGCAAAATCATTTGGCCCTTTCACTCTCATTTTAAAATGTCGATATTGTTTTTGATCTGGTATACCATCTGTGAAGACAATCATGCTTGCAACAGCATCAACTCCAGAAAAATTGCTAATATCATAGCATTCGATTCGCCTAGGATTGCAACTTAGACCCAGTGTTTTTGACAATTGACTAAGTGCCTGGTCTAGCTGAATGTCATGACCATCATCGTCACCGATAGATATCTTAGTGCTAAGACCTTTGATTGCTAAATATTGATTGCGAACTTCAGCGGCTTTTTCGAAGTTCTTAGCCTTTGCTAAACTGTTCATTTCTTTTTCTAGTTCAGAAAGAAGCTTATTAGTTTTGCCCTCAAATATAAGCATCAACTTACGAATACTAGAACTGTAGTCTTGTTTTGAGATTGATGGGTGTGGAATATTACCAATCTGATATTCCAACTTTGATATATGCAATTTTTGGGATTTTGTGTAGTACGGAAATGTTTTGCGAAGATATCTCAAAGCTTCTTTGACTTGGAATGATGCAATAAACGGACCAAAATATCTGGACTTATCGTCCTCTGGCCTTCGAACTATTGTGATGTAGGGAAAATCTTCTTTTACAGCGACTCTTATATAGATGAAGTTCTTATCATCTTTTTCTCTGACATTATAGAGCGGCTTGTGGCGCTTGATGAATTCTGCTTCCAAAAATAGAGCTTCCACACTCGAATTAGCATCAATAGTGCGTAAATCATAGATATTCTCCACCAGTAGAGGGGTCTTGTAGTCATTGTGCTTGGATTGGAAATATGACCGAACCCTTGATCTCAAGCTAGTAGCCTTACCGATGTATATGATATCGCCAGATTTATTGAGAAAGAAATACACACCAGGTGAATTTGGCAATTTTGACAGTTTTGCTTTTAGAGTACTGTTCATACTTTATGATTGTATATTATTTACAGAGGATTTATCTATAATATTTTTTTCAAATATTGACCAGTGTAAGAACCTTTGATTTTTGCAATCTGCTCTGGAGTACCACTCCCTATGATTTGTCCACCACCACTACCACCTTCTGGACCCAAATCTATAACCCAATCACTTGATTTGACTACATCCAAATTGTGCTCAATTATCAGAACAGAATTTCCCAATGATACAAGAGCCTGCAAGACTTCTAATAGCTTTTTCACATCTTCAAAGTGCAAACCAGTAGTTGGTTCGTCCAATATATACAGCGTCTTACCAGTAGCTCGACGACTTAGTTCTGAAGCAAGTTTGATTCGTTGTGCTTCGCCTCCGGATAGCGTAGTAGCTGGTTGACCCAATTTGATATAGCTAAGGCCTACACTACGCAAAGTTTCTAATTTTCTAGAAATAGATGGAATATTTGCGAAAAATTCACAGGCTTTTTCAACAGTCATATCTAATACATCTGAGATGTTTTTACCTTTATACAATATTTCCAGTGCTTCACGATTGTATCGTTTACCATGGCAAGACTCACAAGTGACATATACATCAGGTAAGAAATGCATTTCGATTTTTATTATCCCATCACCTTTACAATTCTCACATCTACCACCTTTTACGTTGAAGCTAAACCGACCTGAGCTATATCCACGAATCTTTGCTTCTGGGACCATAGCAAATAAATCTCGGATATCGTTAAAAGTACCCGTATAAGTAGCTGTATTACTGCGAGGAGTTCGACCGATAGGGCTTTGATCTATATCTATAACTTTGTCTAGATACTCTGTACCTTTTATTTGTTTAAACTTACCGGCTGGCTCTTGTGAACGATGATATTCTTGACTGAGTTTGCGCGCCAATATATCGTTGATTAGACTGGATTTACCACTGCCTGATACACCAGTTACAACCGTCATGATTCCTAGTGGTATCTTTACATTTACATTTTTTAGATTGTGTTCAGTGGCGTCAATTATTTCCAAATATCTTCCATCTGGTTTGCGCCGGTTCTTTGGAATTTCGATTTTTTTGGTACCGCTCAAGTACTGACCCGTCAAGGATTCTTTAACCTTTTGAACTTCACTGGGACTGCCAGCTGCTACAACTTTTCCACCTTCTTCTCCCGCTAGAGGGCCGATATCTATCACATAGTCGGCAGCTTTGATGGTATCCTCATCATGCTCTACGACTATAACGGTGTTGCCTAGATTCCTAAGGGTATTTAGAGTCTCGATCAACCTATCATTATCCCGTTGATGCAAACCTATCGAAGGCTCATCCAAGATATAAAGTACTCCCATCAGACTAGAGCCTATTTGTGTTGCTAGACGGATCCTTTGAGCTTCGCCACCAGCGAGAGTATTGGCGGCTCGATTGAGCGAAAGGTAGCTCAAACCAACATTGTTTAAGAACTTCAGCCTGGCATTTATTTCTTTGAGTATTTGATTGGCTATGGTAGCTTCTTGATCTACTAATTTCAACGATGAGAAATAATCCAATGCATCTTCTACGGTCAACTCCGTAATGTCTGCGATAGAATTTTCTTTGATGGTGATGGCTAGTACTTCTGGCTTGAGTCTTTTACCATTACATTCCGTACATATTTGAGTAGTCATGTATTTTTCGATCTCTTTTTTGACAAAATCACTATCGCTTTCTCGATATCTTCTCTCTAGATTGGGTATTACTCCCTCAAATTTAGTTCTATATATCTTTCCACCAGGACCAGGTACTCCTATTTCTTGATCTCCTGTACCATAACAGATGATATCAAAGCTAGATTTGGACAGCTTTTCCACAGGTACATTTAGATTAAAATTATGCAATTTTGCCACTGCCTCAAGTAGCTTGGTATACCAACTCAAACGCTGAGTGGTCCTACTCCACGGTCGTATTGCGCCTTCAGCGATGCTTAGTTTCTTGTTGGGAACTATCAGGTCTGGATCAACGATTAAAAGCGAACCTAGTCCCATGCATTTTGGACATGCTCCATGAGGAGAGTTGAAGCTAAACAGCCTTGGTTCTATCTCTGGCAATGCATATTCCGAATTGACAGTGGTATAGTGCTCTGAGAATAACTTTTCTTCATTAGTATCAAAATTTAATATATTTATTACACCCTCACCAAGATGAAGAGCAGCTTCAACAGATTCTACAAGCCTTTGGGGATTTTCAGCATCGATATTGATTCTATCTACAGCTATCTCTATAGTGTGCTTTTTATTGCGATCGATGGCAGGGACTTCATCTATCTCATAAATTCTTCCGTCCAATCTCACCCTTGTGTAGCCAGCCTTTTGAGCCTCTTCAAGTAAATGTCGATGTTCACCCTTCTTGTCTTTGACGATGGGTGCCAATACTATGATCTTAGTATCCTTAGGATATTGTTTGATAATATCAACTATTTGTTGAGGTGTTTGGCGAGTCAATACCTCCCCGGTATCAGGATCGTGCGGAATACCAATACGTGCAAATAATAGCCTTAGATAGTCATATATTTCGGTGACAGTTGCAACTGTAGATCTAGGATTGCGACTCGATGATTTCTGATCTATAGAAATCGCCGGACTTAGTCCATCTATCTGATCAACATCTGGCTTTTCCATCAGACCCAAAAACTGTCGAGCGTATGCACTGAGTGACTCCACATATCTTCGCTGGCCTTCGGCGTAGATAGTGTCAAATGCTAGTGAGCTCTTACCGCTCCCGGAGAGACCGGTAATCACCACCAACTTGTCCCGAGGGATTTCTACATCGATGTTCTTAAGATTGTGCTCACGGGCACCCTTGATGATGATTTTGTCGTGTTGAGCCATAAATTAAGGCTCAATTGTATCACCAAAGTCAATACTATTCAAGGACTCTTTGCGAACCGTAGTACTGCTTGAGTACTGGCTCTAAGCTCACTACATGCGAACCGCCATAAACCACAAAAGGTTTTTTGCCAGATTGAGTTGCCTGTGCAATAGATTCAAAAATCATCCTATCACGCATACGGCCGCTTACTCTTGCCGCATTCGCTAATGGATCTTCCTTACCCGAATCAAGGGTTTTTAACAAAATATTATATGTAATACCATTCTCAAATCTAGGATCATCTGCAAAACTTATGCTCCCGTCTTCGCCTATAACGAGTGGAGGTAGGCCTGAGGTAGTCAGAATTTCATTCCATTGAGGTACAAAAGGCGCTACTTTGTCTTTAAGCTCACGCATTTTAGAAGGGTCAGAACTATATTCTTGCTTTTGGTCTTCTGGTATAGCTATAGCCTCACCCAACCCTAATTCAGCCAAAACTGGATAAAAGTACATACTTATATCATCTGGTATTTTTTCATTATTATAATTAGCGGCTAAGCCTCTGAATACAAAGAAAAGAGCAGAAGTCTCTAACGATACACCTTCTTTTACCATTAATTCAGCCAATTCTCTAGTACTTCGTTCAGGAAATATCACTTCTACATCTGCATCTTTAGCTAGTAGTTGAGTAATTCCCCCGTCACCCCGTTTGCTATCTCTGATAGCAGCACTTCTACTTATAAAAAAACGCTCATCCATAGGCATTCCTTCGGCAATTACGACCCTCTCTTCGGGTGGTGTTGATTCTATGTAAATTTGCCATCTCTTTTCTAATTCCTTATGGGATTGAGCTTCTGGATTATAGTCATGCCCATCTACTACTCTGCCTGTCTGTTCATCAATTTTGATTTGAGCTATTACTGTGACTCTGCCTTCTTCGCCAAATTGGTTGACTTTTATTTTCTGAGCACCAGGGGTATTGGCCTTATCTACCCTAGCCTGATTTGTCTCTTTATAGTAGGTTGACTTAGAATCAGCATAAAACTTGCTAAAAATTTTGTCTCTCTGTTTCCTATCACTTAATTCTTGCTCTGCCAAAATACTGTCCTTAGTACTTTCTGCTGGTTGCCATCCAGGATAAGTTGCTGAGTCAAACTCCTCTTCAAAAACTCCTTGCAGGGCATCGAAGTGCGATCCACCAAATGTTATGACAACATCTCTGCCAGCTTTTACTTCTGCTAGTATCTTTTCGTTTAATATTGCGTCTCTTTGAGCAGACATTTCTGTGGCAACTTTGGCAAGCGGTCCATCACTATCTTGGGAGTGGAGAGGCTGAAGTTCGGCATCCAGTGAGGTTTGGTCGGTCAAATTTGATTCTACTTGCAATTTTATTATCCCGTTTTCATCCGAATAAAATAATTCTTTTCCTAATTTTGAGTTAAATCCTTCAATCAGTAACTTAGCTTGTTCGCGCATTTGATCTTGAACTTTTGCTACTGCATCCGGCCCTTCGGCTATCAATTTTTCTTTTTGTTCATCGGTTAATTCGGTAAATCCTTCTACTCCATCTCTGGCGGCAATTGTATATATATGTAGTCCCAAATCGAAGTCTGGTTTGCCGGCAGCTGCAGTAGGAATACTACGTAATACATCTAGCAAGGCAATATCTTTTCTATCATAGCCTTTTTCAGCCACGCTATCTCTTAATTCTTTAGCATCAGGTTCGCCGCTTATTATTCTTTCAACTCCAGCCTCTTTTGCCAAAAATACTAAAGCGCCAGATTCAGTCTCTTCTGCAATAGCTATCTCATAGCTAGGGTAATCTTTTGAAGCTGCCCGCCCCTCTACAATGACAGTTGTTTTAGAAGGGTCAATATCTAAACTTTCAAATTTAGCCTGTAAATCTTCAAAGTTTGGATTATCTGGATCGTAACTATGACCAGATGCTCCCTCTACACCTGGGTTAACTATATAGGTAAATCTAACACCATTAGTCTCATATTGGGCAATGTGTACGCCGGGTTGGCTCTCTCTAATTTCTCCTCGCCGCATATTTTCTGGGTCATTATGAGGTATGTAATTTTCCTCGAATATTTTTTGCAAATTTTTCTCCCCAATGATCTTTTCGCCTGTTTCATTATTCTTTTGAGTTCTTTGTTCTTCAACTATTTTTTTAAGCGCTTCTGTAGTTTCTGGCGCGATAGCTGGTTCGCTTTTGGCATTATCGTCTGGCGTTGGTTCGTTCATAATATTACTTCCTATCAAAAATTTCTTTCACAAATTCAATCACAGTATATCTGTTGTAGATACCACCATCAAACAATGCGTTTCGTACAAATTTGGTCCAGGAGGGGCTTTTATTAAAAATGTCAAGATAACCACTTAAGACTATCTTATCCAATACTTCTTGAGCAGAATAAAATTTTGCTTCTTCAAAAAGTCCCTCTACCGTATCAATTAATACCATTTCGTTTAAATACCCATACAGCTCTTTCATCATATCATTATATTGTTCGGGTTGAGAAACCACAAATAATGCTTTTGAAACACTTTTTGTATCTAACATATATAGTGCTCGTTTAAAGCTAACTATAGAAAACTCCGAGAGAAGCAATTCTGTATCGACTAAATAGATACTTTCTACAGGTGATTCCGGAATATGGCCAAAGACGAATTGATCTGGTTTAAAAATATCATCTAAAAACATTTCGCGAAATTCTTCTTTTTTATATTTAGCATTAAGATATTCAACTGCATACTTTTTCAAATAATCTGCCAAACCCCTTAACATTTGGTCAAGTTCTTCTATAAATGCCTCGCGCTGTGGTCTTTTCATCTTCTCGACTTCGTCATTGTCGAAAATCGTTTTCAGATCCTGTCCTTCTACTTTTTTCGTTGCTTGAAATAACTTAGTTTCGCCCGTAAGTTCAGTGTCATACAGGCCACTATCGTCAACGCCAGCAATAAAGTATGTAGGAGGCACATTAATTCTAGCCTGCTGAAGTTTTATAAAGTTTTTTCGGGCCCTATTATCGATCTCCTCTAACTTTTCTTTACTTGGATTAACAATATATGTACCACTAAATTGAGGCGATCGTTCTTTTGCCAACCTAACAATATATGAGGAGCCCAATCTTGCCTTTAACTCAGTTAATCTTGATGATGCATGAGTAGCAATCTTTTTTTCTGTGGGCTCTGTTGGTTTTTTAGCAAAGGCTGGCGTATGCTCAACACTTTCAAACTCCTGGCCTGCCTCGGCAATCGCATTGGGATTCGGAACATATGGTTTTGTTTGCGAGATCATATCGCGATACTTACCCTCTTCTTCTTTTGGATCCTGAGAATCTAGATCCGGTGTTGGTTCGCTCATTTACTCATCCTCTTACTACTCACGACCTCTTTAATTTCATCGATTTGGTCTCTTAGTTCGGCGGCTTTTTCAAACTGCAGGTTTGCTGCCGCCAACTCCATTTGCTCAGTTAGTTGTTTGGTAATAAACTGTAGTTCATCCTTGGGTACTTTTTTAAAATCTATGGTTTGTAAATCAGACTTTTCGGCCTCTACTTCAGCTTGCATGCTATCGGCTAGGGCCTTCTGAACTGTCTTTGGAGTGATGCCATGTTTTTTGTTGTAGGCTTCTTGTACTTCACGCCGATCAGTAGTGATCTTGATAGCCCGCTCCATACTGCCTGTAATATTATCGGCATACATTATTACCTTGCCTTCTTGATGTCGGGCTGCTCTACCAATAGTCTGTATGAGACTTGTCTCAGATCGCAAGAATCCTTCTTTGTCAGCATCAATGATTGCTACTAGGCTTACTTCTGGAAGATCCAGTCCTTCTCGAAGTAAGTTGATACCTACCAATACATCATACACACCCAATCTCAGATCACGTAATATATCGGTGCGTTCTAATGTATCCACATCACTGTGAAGATATTGTACTTTGATGCCAATATCTTGCATATAGTCGGTGAGATCTTCTGCCATTCTTTTGGTAAGTGTGGTGACTAGAGTTCGCTCGCCCCTTGCTACTCTTTCTTGGATCTCCGCTAGCAGATCATCGACCTGATGCTCAGATCCTCTCACTTCGATGATTGGGTCGAGTAAGCCGGTGGGGCGAATAATCTGCTCTACTTTTTGCTGACTTCTGCTCATTTCGTATTCGCTAGGTGTAGCAGAAACGTATATCACTTTGTTGATATGTCTCTCAAACTCTGTAAAGTTGAGCGGTCTGTTGTCTAATGCCGAAGGCAAGCGAAAGCCATGCTCTATCAAGGTGGTTTTGCGCGCTCGATCGCCATTGTACATACCGCCCACCTGAGGAATCGTCATGTGTGATTCATCAATAAACATCAGATAATCATCTGGGAAATAATCCATCAAAGTAGCTGGTTGGGCACCAGGCTCCCTGTTAGTCAGATACCGTGCATAGTTCTCGATGCCTTTCACGTATCCGGTTTGCTCGAGTATTTCTAGGTCGTATTTCACTCTACTTTCGATGCGCTGTGCTTCGAGCAACATATCGTTCTTCTTGAACCAATCAATGCGCTCATCTGCTTCTACTCTGATTTTTTCCATGGCAATTTGAAGTTGATCGCGTGGAGTGACGTAGTGTTTGGCCGGAAAAATCATGATCTCCTCAAGTTTTTTAGTAACTTCACCAGTAAGATAATCAATTTGTTTGATAGCTGATATTTCATCGCCAAAGAATTCTATACGAAATGCGAAATCATCACCTACAGGAAATATATCCAGATTTTCTCCACGCACCCTGAAGCTACCTCTTTCGAAAGATGAATCATTGCGTTGGTATTGTATATCGTTGAGCTGACGGAGTAGTTTATCCCGCACTCTTCGTTCTCCTACGACCAGCTTGACCGTCATATTTGTATAGTCAGTGATATTTCCAATACCATATATACAGCTCACTGATGCAACTATAATGACGTCTTCACGACTTAGTAGTGCTGCAGTAGTGGCGTGGCGCAATCGATCTATTTCTTCATTGATTGCGCTATCTTTCTCAATATATGTATCAGACCTTGCTATATAGGCTTCTGGTTGGTAGTAATCAAAATAACTTACAAAATAATGCACAGCATTATCTGGAAAGAATTCCTTAAATTCTCCATAGAGCTGAGCTGCCAAAGTTTTGTTGTGGCTCAGTATAAGAGTGGGCTTGTTGTAATTAGCTATTACATTTGCCATGGTGAATGTCTTGCCGCTGCCGGTAATACCCAGTAGCGTTTGGTCTTTGTAGTCTTTCTGAAGACCTTGAAATAATTTTTTAATAGCCTCAGGCTGATCACCGGATGGTTGGTATTTGGAGTTGAGGTTGAATTTACTCATGCATATATTATAAAACAATCCGTATAAGATACGGACTGTTTTTTGTGATTAATAATATTTGCTCTACTTGGCTAGAATCTCTTCGAACTTAGGCTTGTCCCAGCCTACAATAATCTGACCATGAATATCTGTCACCGGCACACCCATTTGGCCTGATTTATCAATCATTTCTTTGGCTTTAGACTGGTCAGCCTGAACGTCTATCTTCTCATATGGTATCTTTTTTTCATCTAGATATGCTTCGACATGCTTACAAAACTGACACCATGGCGTAGTGTAAATTATTACTTTTTCTTGTTTTGAATCTTCTTTGCTCATATATGTAAATCCTTATTTATAACTACTGTATATTATATACAGCTATGTAGTTTAGTGCGTATATGACTCCTACGGCGATAGCTGCTCCAATTATTATAAACAAAAATGCCAAGAGAAGCCATTTGAGCTTTGAAGATTTCTTGGGCTTATTATCAGTCTCTTTTACCTCTTGGCGGGGGCTAGAGTCGGCGAGGTTTAGATTGTCGATATCAGTCTTTTCTTGATTATCTGTGCTTGAGCTAGACGCAGACTGAGCATTACTAACTTCAGCAGCTGAAGCACTAGGGCTTGCAACAGGGGTTGGCTCTTCCATGATTGGTTTAACGACAATGTCTGATTTGGGAGCAGCTTCTTTTTTAATTCCATCAAATTCGGGGGCAATACTTGTAGGTTTTTCTATCTCGCTTCCTGTATCGTTCTGACTTAGTAGCCGTGAGTCTACTGGGGATACGGATGACTTTTTGAGATCTATCACATGTGCACTTGATGGGCCAGCTATTGGCTTTAGATTATCATCAGTATTGATTGGTGGTACTGAAGATTTGGCTACACTATCGATGCTTGGTTTGCCAGGTAAAAAATCAGTACTTTTAGTTTTAATGTCGTTCTGCACTAAGTCTCCTTATAGTTCTTATGGTATATAATATTTTAGATTATGAAACAGGTATAGTCAATGCTACTCTTTGAAGCGGGCTATATACTTTGATGCGCTTATAGCAGCTTTTGCACCTTCGCCTGCAGCAGTTATGATCTGTTTTTCTAAAATATCAGTAATATCACCAGCTGCAAATATTCCTGAGACCGAGCTCATATTGTACTTGTCTATTACTACTTCCCCATTTTGATTAAGTTTCAGTATTTGTTTGAGATAGTCCGTAGCTGGTATACTCCCTATCTCTATAAAAACTCCACTAAGCCTGATATCTTCTGATTGATCTTTATTGACGGTTTTGATTGTAATCGAATTCACAAACTTATCACCATTGATACTTACTACTTCAGTGTTATTTAGTATCCTGATACTATGTGCGTTTATCACTTTGTCTATCATCGTCTTATCACCAGTTAATTCTTTGGCACTATTTATGATTACTATAGACTTGACTGATTTATCAATATTGATGGCAGTATCTAGAGCAGAGTTGCCTCCCCCAATGATTGCGATATCTTTGTTTCTAAATATAGGCCCGTCACACCACGCACAATAACTAACACCACGATTTAAAAACTCATTTTCACCTTTTACGCCGAGTGGCTTAGGCACTCTACCTCCAGCAACAATGACAGCTCGAGTATGCTCCGTATTGCCATCCACTGTCTTCACAGAAAAGTAAGTCTTGCTATTGGATATTTCACCAACACCTTTATTGACAAGTCTCAATTCCAATACATCACGGAACTGCTCAATATGATTTTCAAATTTTTCTACCAAATTTGCACCGCTAATCATGCTAAATCCTGGGTAATTTTCTACATCACTACTCCATGCCATTTGACCTCCGATATCCTGGGTGAGTATGAGAGTTTTGAGCCGTTTTCGAGCAGCATACACACCAGCAGTCATACCAGCTGGTCCAGCACCGATTATTATAAGATCGTACATTCTATCTTGAGACATAAGTATTATTATAACACTTTAGAAGAATAATTTTTGGGAGCTTTTTTTAGCAATTCTTCGATTTCTTCTTCTTCTAGAAGTCCAGCTTGAGCGCCTACTTGCTGCACCACGCTCATTGAGTTCACTCCCGCCCAAGCTAAAGATTCTTGCATGCTCTTACCTTGCATAATGCCATAAGTAAATGTACTAGTATAGCTATCTCCTGCTCCTGTTCGATCTAATGGAGGTTTGGGATCTGGATATGGTGGCATATAGACTATCTGCTTACCATCCGACGCATATGCACCGTTTGGTCCATCAGTGAGCAGCACAGTCTTAGGTCCATACTCGTGCATTTTATCTATCAATATCTTTTCGCTATTGGATTGGGTGTCCAAAATCTGCTGAAACTCCTCTTTGTTTGCAGCCAATATATTTGTCTTTGCATAGATACTCTTTAACTTCTTCAACCCCTCTCGAATCTGAAAAGTACCTGGCTGAAAAGCTAGTTTGACGGTAGGATTGTCTCTCATGTATTTTTCGAGCTCTTGGTGTATAGGCCCACCTGTCTCTCCAATCGAGCTGAGGTATATCCATTCCGGGGTTTGATATTTACGAATCTCAGGCCACTTATAGTCATATTTTTCATGTTTTATCAATATTGTTCTGTCTGATCCATACCACAATACATAATGATAATTACTTTTTTTACCTATGTTGGTATGTATAAATTCTGTAGACACTTTGCTGCGGTGTAGGTCCTTCAATATTTCTCTACCTACTCTGTCATCACCTATATTACTCATAAAAGCCGAGTGCAATCCGAGTCTGGCAAATGCCACAGCAGCATTAGCTGCGTTTCCGACTCCATTTATAATAACTGCGTCTTTGAATGGTATCTTAGTGCCGTAAGTCATACACAAGAGTGGATGCCTCGTATTGTCGTGCTCTATTTCTGCTTCTTGGGGTAAGAGTTCAATAAATGCGTCTGTTACTACATCACCGATACTTAATACTTGTATATTACTCATAGATCTCCTTTGATATTATCTTGAATTTTAATTTCGATTGGCTCTAAAAGTGGTTGTTTGAGTATTGCAGATCTAGCTCCCGATATTGTTTTAACAGAGCAGGCTTGAGCTTGAGCATGATTAATAGCCTGTTCGATACTTAGAGTCGCTGCATACTTTTCTGCATAAGCGGCGGCAAAGACTGATTCGGCGCCAGAATACTCAATCGGTTTAATTTTGTAATTTGGTACTATACTGTACACTGATTGATCGAAGGCTATAGCACTACCATCATCTCCACCGTATACCACTACATGTCCTATATTACAGTCATGAAGTTTTTGGGCAGCTTCAATGTGTGTGTAAAAGCCTCCAAGTAAAATACTAGCTTCATCGGCATTGATTATCAGAAGGTCACAAGAACGAATAATCTTCAAAATTGATCTAACAGGAGTATTGTGTAATGTCCTTGGGTTAATTGATATTTGTATATTATTGGATTTTGCATATTTAACAAGCTTGGACAATACAGCTTTTTCATTTGGCAAATCAGCTATGTGCAACCAATCCAAATCACTGGGCAAAGTGATAATATCTTTTTTATTTAGTAGATTGAAGCTTCCCTCAAAAACCATAGTTGTCTGGTCTTGTGAATTAGCGCTAAGGTGAATAGTTGTATCGGTATGTGACTTGATAGCCTGAATATTGCCCAGCAAAGTAAAATCTTCTTCTTCTGCGACTGATCGAACTTCACTCCCGAAAAGATCATTGGCAATTACAGTCAAAAGACTAAC
>DAOLHK010000014.1:0-15698 GCA_035329105.1 Candidatus Saccharimonadota bacterium
ATGAGGTTGATAGCTTCTTCGATATTGGTGACGCCGGGAAGCTGTACTAGCACCCTGTCGCCCCCAGAAGTCTGGACTAGCACTTCTGAAGTACCAGTAGGATTTACTCTTTTATTGATAACGTCTATGACTCCACTTATAGCCTGAGCACGATCGGCTTGATCAGTCTTAGATAGATCCGCCTGATAAAGCAAACTCGCTCCACCCTGCAAGTCTAATCCTTGGCGGACTTTTAGCTTGGTATCTTTGATACCTAATGCCGATAATATCTTGTCTTCACGTGGGAGTGCTATCAAAATAAGCAATGCGATAAACGCTAGTATTAGATAAAACTTAGTCTTAATTTTCATATATTTGTGTAATCTCTACTGTAAGATATTATGCACTTAATGTGCCTTGGATAATCCCGATACCTATGTATGATAGCAAATATGCTACTGGTATAGCAACCTAATAACATAACGAATGCCTATCTTGAGCAATTCAGTACATTAGATGGTCTATAATATAACAATGGGTAAGGTGAGTACGAAATCTAATAACTACTATGGCTATGCACTAGTAGACTGCAATGTATACGCAGGTCTTGAAAAAAAGCAGTTTTATTATGGATTTAAAAAGGATATCAACATTTCCGTTGGAGATATCTTCCATATACAGTTCGGTAATAAAAAAGCATTGGGCATTATTCGAAATATTACTACAAAAAAACCTAGTGGTATAAAATCGATCAAGCCCTTGGGTGTCAAGCTGGATATGCCTACCAACTTACCAAAATATTATCTCGATCTTGCCGACTGGCTATCCGACTATTACACATCTTCTAGCAGGGCAGTATGGAGCTGTTTACTACCAACTGGAATTGCATCTGCTTCTCGACTCAAATCCGACAATCACAGCAATACCAAAATATCTAAGATCAATCAATTGTCTAAAGACCAAGCAGAGGCGCTTGGCACTATCAACAAATCCAAGATAACACTCTTACACGGCATAACAGGCTCCGGCAAAACTGAGGTATATCTACACGCCATTGCCCAGAATATAAAAAATTCCAAAAGTACTATACTGCTAGTGCCCGAAATAATGCTCACGACTCAAATAGAAAAAAGGCTTCGTGAACATTTTGGTGATGTAGTGACTATTCACTCTGGGCTTAGTGCGGCAACACGCAAAAAACTCTGGCTAGAATGTCTTAATAAAAGCCGTAAAAAACCAATCGTAATCATCGGAGCTAGATCAGCACTATTTATGCCCTTACACAATCTTGGTCTCATAATAATAGATGAAGAACACGAGCAAAGTTACAAACAAGAGTCATCTCCTCGCTATGATGCCGTATCGGTGGCAGCCAAGATTGCAAAATCAACCAACTCCAAACTAATACTTGGTAGTGCTACTCCCTCATTAAAAAGTTTTTACTTACATCAAAAGAATATTATTAATTATTGCGCTTTAAAAAACCGACATCAAAGTGTATTACCAGAAGTCACAATTGTAGATATCAAGGACGAATCAAATTCGATGATATCTAGGACTTTAAAAAAAGAGATAGAATATTGCCTAGATAATAAGCTACAAGTATTATTGTTTTTAAATAGGCGTGGTAGCGCAAGAGCATTGATATGCAATAACTGTGCTCAAGCTACTAGGTGTCCAAATTGCAATATTAGTCTTAATTATCACGGCGATATCAATAAGCTAGTATGTCACTATTGTAATTTCAAAATGATGCCACTCACGACTTGCAGCTTCTGCGGGAGCAATGACATGAGATTTGTTGGCGATGGGACCAAAAAACTAGAGTCAGAAGTCAAAAACACCTGGCCCAGTGCACTAGTCGCAAGAATAGATCGTGACAATTCCAAACTAGAATACCTACAAAGTGCATATAGTAAATTCGCGTCAGGCAAGATAGATATCTTAATTGGAACGCAAATGATAAGTCGCGGGATAGATATTGCTAAGCTCCACTTGGTCGGCATAATAGATGCTGATAGCTCCATGCAAATACCTGACTTTGGATCTAGCGAGAGAGCCTTCTCACAAATATGCCAAGCAGCAGGAAGGGCTGGACGTAGATCTCTAAAAGGTAAAGTCATCATCCAGACCAGGAATCCTAATAACGAAATCATTAGAACTGCTGCCAACCAAGACTACCATGCATTTTATAAATCAGAAATAATCTCTCGCAAGGAATTTGTTTACCCACCTTACTGTTATCTGTTAAAATTACAATATGCTCACAAAGATCCGAAAAGGGCACTTGTAAATGCCAGAAGTATTATGGCAAGACTGAATAATACTCCTCAGATAGCAAAGCTGGGGCCTACTGAACACTACAGACGTACCCTAGACAGAAAGACAGTATATCAAATCATAATAAAGAGCAAAGAAAGAAAGATATTGCAAAATATCGCATCTAAATTACCAGCTGGTTGGACTGGCGACTTGGATCCATCAACACTTTTATAGTGCAAAAACATATGATAAAAAAAATAGTCACAATACCAGACAAAATACTCAGAATGAAATCGAAACGCATCGGTTATATTGATAACTCCATCGAAAAACTCGCAAAAGATATGATAGACACAACAGTTGATTGGGATCACGATAGTGAATTTGGTGCCGCACTTGCAGCAATACAAGTAGGTGAACCGATCAAGCTTACTGTAGTAAGAAATAGTTTTGAAAGCGGCGAAGACAAAACATTTACCACACTCATAAACCCCGAAATAGTCAAGGCAAGTACTGAAATGGTGACAGATATAGAAGGATGTTTAAGCGTTCCAGGTATCTATGGCAAAGTAGATAGGCACCTGAAGATCAAGGTCAAAGCCAAGAATATTGACGGTGAAGATATCAGAATGACCCTGGAAGGATTCCCAGCTAGGGTGGTTCAACACGAGATTGATCATATGTCTGGAGTTATATTTTTAGATCATATTAAAGATAGCAAAAATCTTCTCAGTATCGATAAAAACGGCAAACTCAGCCCAATGACATCTAATGACAAGATAGAACTTCCATGAGTGAAAAGCCAACTTTAGTATTTTTTGGGACAGGTCCAGTCAGTCTACATACCCTAGAGCAAATAAGTCCTGCATTCTCAATAGAAGCAATTATTACCAAACCTTCTACGACCAAATCGCATAAACACCAATCTCAAACCGTAGAAGACTGGGCCAAAATTCATAATATTCCGGTGCATTTGCCTGCTGACAAAGCAGAGCTTTCAGGAGTGTTCATGCAAAATAAATTTAAAAGCTTGATAGGCTTAGTGGTAGATTATGGTATTATCATTCCTCAAGATGTATTGACGTCATTCAAAAAAGGCATATTAAATAGCCACTTTTCGATATTACCAGAGTGGAGAGGTGCTGATCCTATCACATTTGCGATACTCAGTGGTCAAAAAATTACAGGAGTCAGTATAATGCTTGTCGTGCCAAAACTTGATGAGGGAGATCTGCTAACAACACAAGAATACAGACTACCCCCTACTATCACCATAGATGTACTTACCAAAGAATTAACAGAGCTAAGTTCTAAACTATTGATAGACACCATTCCTAAGTATCTGGCAGATGATATCAAGCCATACCCCCAACCCACTACTAATAAACCAACTTATTCGAGAAAACTTACCAAACAAGATGGCCTTGTTGATTGTAATAAATCAGCAGAACAAATTGAACGCGAGATAAGGGCATATCTGGGATGGCCTAAAAGCTTACTCAAATACCAGGGGCTTGATCTTATACTGCTTGAATCAAAGGTTTCTAATGATCAAGTAGATACAGGTAAACTCAAAGTGATTGATAGCAAGCTATTGCTGGGATGTAAAAATAACTCTCTCCAAATAATCAAATTGCAAATAGCAGGTAAAAAGCCTATGGACGCCAAAAGCTTTATTAATGGCTACCAAAATATTATTGGTTGATTATTGACAGTTTAGTGTGGAGTTATTTTATAAATGGTTTAAGTTTATCTATTACCTGGCTAGGGGTAAGATCTGTTTTGACTATATAATCTTTGGCACCAAGTTCTTTGGCTTGATCTATTGTCTGTGGATCCATGACATTTGTGAGGACAATCACAGGAAGTTCGGGCAATAAACCTTGTTTATTCAGATCCCTTAGAACTTCCAGCCCACCGACGTTTGGCATCATTAGATCCAGTAATACTAGATCGGGTTTCTGCTCGGTGATACGTTCTAACGCCATCTTGCCATCTATAGCTTCAATAACAGTCAAGTCTGCTTTGGCCAACTTAAGTTGATACATATTGCGTATAAAATTATTGTCTTCTACCAGAAGTACTACTTTACTCATACTTACAAGTATATTCTTAGATATAGTCCTTGACAAGTATTTGGGCTAGTTATTATTCCTGAAGCAGTTTGTTGATTTTGATAATATCTTCTGAACTATTGTCTACTCTGATTTGTATATCGGGTGTGTATCTAAAATTTTGATTTTCACTGATGTATTTGCGAAGTTTCTTTTGGAGTTCGACTACTCGCTTTTCAAACAATTCATAATCAATATTGATAAGTGACACCCAGACTATGGCGTGCGATTTGTCAGGTGTGACATCTAATCCTGTCACTGTTATTATTCCTGGTTTAAAGCTTGTATGGTTCTTAAAAAAATCAGCCGAGAGACCTTGTAAGATAGAGGATAGTCGACTGATTTTACGCTGGTTGTCATGCATAACGATTAAAGTTTACGCGCCTTTGACTCAACACTATAGAATACTATTTCATCTCCCTCATTGATCGTAGTATTCGTTTCTATACTTAAGCCACACTCCTCGCCTTCTACAACTTCCTTGGAAGCTTCTTTGTTTTTCTGTAAGTTAGTCAGTTTGCCAGTACCTATTTGCTCCTTATTAGAAATTATTTTGACATCTAGATCTGGAGTAATTTTTCCACTCAGTACTCTACCCCCGCATATTACTGAGTTTTTAGTAGTCTTGAACACTCCAAGTATTTTTAGTCTAGCATGTTCAGTCTCGACAATCTCAGGCGCAAGTAATGAGCTCAGCCATTCCCTTACATCGTCTAGTAATTCATATATAATTTTATAAAGTGTAAAGTCTACCGATGATCGTTTGGCGAGTTGATTTACTGCTGCAGAAATACTTACATTGAATCCCAACACTAAAGCATTGCCTGCACTAGCAGCATTGATATCGCTCTCAGATATATCGCCAATTCCAGATCCGATTATCTTGACTCTGACTTCATCATTGCCGGCAGATTCTAGAGAACTTACCAATGACTCAAGTGAACCCTGAGTATCAGCTTTGACCAATACTGCTAGTTCTTTGACTTTACCTTCAATAACCGCTCTAGTGATATCTGAGGAGTTCATACTCTTTGGGCTAGTAAGACTTTTGAAGCTAGCTTTGCGGGTCTGTGTATTGATCCAATCCTTGGCAATCTTTTCGTTTTCTACTTCTTCGAACCAATCGCCAAACACAGGAAGTTCTTTGAGTCCACTAATAATTGCCGGCATGGCTGGAGTGGCTTTCTTTATCTTTTCGCCTTTGTAGTTTTCTAAGCTTCTAATCTTACCGAAGCTCTTTCCAACGACTATCCAATCACCTACTTTGATCTCACCATTTTGTAACAGCAATGTAACCACAGGGCCTCGACCTGTTTCTAGATGTGATTCTACTACAACACCATTAGCTAGACCACTGAATATAGCACTGGGATCCAAGATATCAGCTACCAATAAAACTACATCTATTAATTTATCTAGATTTTCTCCTGTTTTTGCAGATACTTCCACGCAAGGTATATCTCCACCCCAATCATCAGGCTGGATACCAATTTCTGTAAGTTCTTGCTTGACCCTATTGGAGTCTGCTCCAGATTTGTCTATTTTATTTATCGCAATTACTATAGATACTCCAGCTGCCTTGGCGTGATCGATAGCTTCACGAGTTTGTGGCTTCACTCCGTCATCGGCTGCTACAACTATGATTGCCACATCACAGGTCTTTGCACCATGCTCTCTTAATGCTGCAAATGCTTCATGACCAGGTGTATCCAAAAATGTTACTACTCTGTTGTTCTTTTCTATCTGATAAGCTCCAATGTGTTGAGTAATACCGCCTGCCTCACCTTTCGCAACATCAGTTTTTCTTAATGAATCAAGTAAGGATGTTTTACCATGATCTACGTGACCCATTACAGCGACTATCGGTGGACGAGCTTGCTTGCTGGAGGTTGGCTTACTGCCTTTATCTTCAGAGGCCTTAGTACTGGGTCTTTCTTCTTCTACTTCAGGTTCGCTTTCGACTTCAAATCCGAGTTCATTGGCTATGATTGCAGCGGTGTCATAGTCTATCTGTTCATTGACAGTTGCCATTACGCCATTTTTCATCAATTCGCTTACAATTTGAGCACTTCCCAATCCAAGCTTATGTGCAAAATCACTTACAGTAATGACAGGGGGTAAAAGTATTTTATCTGGTGTATTATTTTCTTCTTTGTTCATGATTGTTGACCTTTCTTCTTCGATTTCGAATTTCGCTTAGAGTAATTTTCGTGACACTGCTCAGAGCATAGATATATACCTCGGGCTTGCTTGGTATGTCTTTTGTCTTCTTTGATCTCACCTGATTCTACAATATATCTTTGCATATCAGCTTTGTTGATACGCTTGCGGCAAC
The DNA here is from genome assembly GCA_035329105.1 of Candidatus Saccharimonadota bacterium. Lineage (GTDB taxonomy): Bacteria > Patescibacteriota > Saccharimonadia > CAILAD01 > BJGX01 > JAUPVL01. The sequence goes on from DAOLHK010000014.1 coordinate 6,691, forward strand.
TTACACACATTCTTACTGGTTGGTGTGAGATTGCCACTATGTGCTATTCCTTTGTTTTGGATGATTTAGCTGGCTTTTCTACTTTTTTATCTGGCACTTTCTCTTCGGCTTTTTTGGTACTTGATGATTTTGTTTTGGTATCTTGAGTGTTTTGTTTGAGGCTGAGCGATAGTTTGTGTTGCTCGGAGTCAATAGCAATGATTTTAAAGTTCTTTTTTTCACCGACACTTACAAGGGCATTGGGGTCAGCTACATGATCGTCGCTCAATTCAGAGATATGCACCAGAGCTTCTGTTGTTGGAGATATCTGCACGAATGCTCCAAACGGAGTGATTCGTGTAATTGTTCCTTCTACTGTATCGCCTTGTTTATATTTGGATACTTCTTCTGTCCAAGGGTCTTTACTGAGTTGCTTCATAGATAGCGATAGTTTGTCCTGATCAATCGCTATGATTAGCGCCTTGATTGTTTGACCTACTTTGACATACTTACTTGGATTGTCTACTCTATCCCAAGCTATTTCTGAGATATGCACTAGACCCTCAACTCCATCTACGTTTACAAACACCCCGAAGTCCACTACTCCGGTGACTATTCCTTCTACTTTATCACCTACTTTGAGATTTGATATTCTGCCCTCTGTAAATTCTCTTTGGGCTTCTTTCTCTGAAACTATGAGCTTGTTGGCAGATCGATCAAGATCCAAAATTCTTACCATGAGTGTGCGACCGATGAGCTGATTGAGCCGATGCAATATTTCATCTTTGTCAGCTCCGGTGACACGCGGATAATTCTCTGCAGAAAGTTGTGATACAGGCAAGAATCCTCGTACACCCTCGACTTCTATCAGCAATCCGCCCTTGTTGGCATCAAAAGGAACGATACCAAATGATTCTTTGGTCTTGTAGCGTTCTTCTAAAACTTCCCAGCCTTTTTCTCTTGCCACTTTGCGAAGACTTAGTATCGGATATCCTTCAGGTGATTCGGCTTCAATTACTGTAGCGCTCATCACGTCTCCAGCTTTGAGGCCCTTGGTAGCTTGTTCTAGTTCGCGTCCCACTACGAGACCTGTACCTTGGGCACCTAAGTCTAGCCATACTTCATGTTTTTCTAAACTAATAATACTCCCCTCTACAGTATCGTTTTTTTGCAAGGGAGCTATATCTACAGATTTCAATAACTCAGCCATGTCTGGTTGATGATTTGTCATTATTTAATTTTCTCCTTAGTGTATAGATTTACTTTCAAAGCTTGCCAGCGGCATCACTCCAAAAAGCATTTATAGTTTCCAGATTTAGATATTCATTTTGAATACCTAAGCTGAAATAAACTACCTATACTATATCTGAAAAATAGTTATTTGTAAAGAAGTGATTTTCGATTATTGATAGTCATGCTTCAAATCTAGGCTTTTTGCTTACTTGCCCTAGACTTGATATACATATACCCCAATACTGAAAGAATAGTCATCGGTATCACGCCATCATTTGCACCCGTTGCAGGCATACTACTAGATGCTCCTGTAGCAGGAGTCTTGGGCGGTGTAGTTGGCGCGGGAGTAGAGGGCTTGGTGTTTTGAGTATTCTGATTGGTCTGGTCAGCGGGTTTGTCACTACTAGAGCCACTGTCCTTGCTAGTCTCTGAACTTGTCTGAGTCTGTACTGTATTTTGATTGTCAGTGTTTGATTTTTTCTGATTGGCTCTTTGGATATTACCATACACAAAAGTTGCCAGTATGATCAGTACTATACCAAATGTGATTATAATTATTTTCAATAGAGTTTCGTGCCGCACGTTTTTTGCCCCCTAATTTATTTAGATTTTATTATAAGTCTTTTTTATAATCTACTCAAGTCTTAAAAAACTTATGTTTTTGATGTAAGATTAGTCCTATGATAGTAGCAGTAGATATAGGTGGCTCAAAGATAAGAGTTGGATATTCTAGGATTGGCGACCACATAGAAGAATATATAGATTTCCCGACCCCCAAGAACCAGCGCACAGTGGTAAACTCCATCATCGAAAATATCCACAAGTTAGTCGGTATCAGCCAAATCGATGCGATAGGAGTATGTAGCCCTGCTCCTATAGATAAAAAGCGTGGCACAATCGGTGCGCCGCACAATATTCCTTGGAAAAATCTTCGTATTGTAGCTCCATTGCAAAAACACTTCAACTGCAAAGTTGCTTTTGAGCATGACGCCACTTCGGCAGGCATAGCGGAAGCACGAATCGGAGCCGGTAAAGACTATAGACTGGTGTTGTATATTACTGTTTCTACAGGCATCGGCAATAGTATCTTGGTCGATGGAAATCCTCTTCCTAGTCCGCACAATCCTCAAGGCGGAGATATTATTGTCAACTATAGTCCTACAGAGATAAAAAGTTTTTCTGCTAGCACCAGCGGAAGAGCCATAGAAAAGTACTACCAAAAATCCCCTAGCATGATCAAAGACTCTAAACACTGGAAAACTATCGCATCGGAATTATCAATAGGTATATTTGACATGATAAGTATTGTCAATCCAGAAATTGTGGTACTGGGTGGAGGTGTCGCTGTACACTACAAAAAATTTCACAAACCACTTATCAGGCAACTAAATAGCTTCAAGCCGCTATATCCATTACCGCCTATTAGAAGAGCAGTATTTGTAGAAACAGCCCCGCTAGTGGGTGCAATGCTGCTTGCAGCTGAAATTACTTAGTATATTTTTCTAATGCTTCCATTTGATAGTGTCTACAATATATACTAGATATATCGTAGGAGGGTGAGAATGGAAATAATAGCATCATATAATAACTATCGGTTTTTGCCGGCTGGGTTTTTTAGCTATGATGCATCTGAAGATGTGATCAATTATGATCCGCGTAGACTCAATCATCCATCTGGTAAAATATCGCTTCTGCATGAGATCAGTCACTGCGAACTCGGACATTTCAACTATCGATATGATATGGAGCTACTGATGATGGAGATAGATGCTTGGAATTACACCAAAACCCTCGCCAAAAAGCACAATGTATACATCGATGATCGATATATAGAACAGTGTATAGATAGCTATGACCAGTGGGTCACCAAACGTGCTACTTGCCCCAAATGCGACAACTTTTGTCTGGAGGAATCTGAAAATATCTATTCCTGCTACAAATGCTCTACGCGATGGAAAGTCAGCAGCGAGCCACAGAAGCAAGTTTCACGAAAGATCATAAGATAACTGGAAATTTTAAATACCAAAAAACCCTCTTATATTATATAGAGGGTCTTTTGCAATAACTTTGGGGTGTTATTTAGTCTTTCGACTTGCTTTACCGCCTTTGCGGCCGGCAATACGAGCAAGTTCAGGGTTGGCAGCGAATCCGCCACCTCGACTTATTTTGCCACCCATAGCGCCGATTCTTTCGTAAAAGTTCTTACCGTAACGCTTTTTGTTGGTCTTGGCAGCTTTAGCACCGCCTGTAGTTGTTCCTGGCATAGTTTGTCTACTCCTTCTAATGCTTAGAAGTTCTTGGACAAACTCTCCTTGAGCCTGTGGCTCATTATAGACATCACACTACATATTATTCTAAAAACTAATAACGATAGAGTGTGGTGCCTATAACACCCTCCAAAAGTTTATTTCAAAACTTCTGGTTAGTTAATGTTATAACGATAAGTATTTTACCAGACTATGCTTATGGTGTCAATAGTATTGCAGATATATTATTAATCTCATGTTTGACTTCACAAATGTGGCTTAGTACTGCCATAGTAGCAACTATATCGGTATGCGTCATTTCTAGGATAACAGGTTTTACCTCCTTGATTACCATGGCCTGCATTGATATAACAGAATCCAGTACTGCAGGTAACGTCCCTCCCTGATACATAGTTGCGCTGACCAGAAGCAAAACTATTAAATATCAGAAATAATCCTGTACATACTACGATGAGCAGAACTACTGCTATCACCCAATTAGGAACCACGCCTTTTTTATTTAATCTGCTTTTGCTAGTTCGTGGTTTTGATTGTTTTTTGGCTGGCATATGCTACCTTGTTTATTGATTTCATTAAATAATTAAAAAGCATGCGATTATTGGACATTTCCGTTTAGACAACTCCATCTTTTTTTAGTATCGGCTAGATCCATATACCCAACTTGTCCGTAAATTGAGGGCATACAAACTGGACCACTTCGAATATATGCCTGTCTTGGTCTTCTGTCGCCACCAGGCTTATCATAGCATTGACCACGACTACACCACACCGTCACAATCGGATAGTTAGTACCAGCAAAACTGTTATATACCAAAAAAGCTCCAGTACCGACTACTATCATTAGTACTAATCCAATTACCCAATTGGGTACCTTACTTTTTTTATTTAGTTTACTCTTGCTAGTTCGTGGTTTTGATTGTTTTTTGGCTGGCATAGATATTGACCTTGTTTAATTATTTAATTAGATAATACAATGCTTATGCTTACAATGTCAATTATATTTAGCTATCCTGCCAAGCAATACCAATTAGGATATTGTTTACCAAGATTTCCTTGTATATTCTTGTATTGTTTGCGACTAGTACATTGATTACTTGATCTAATATTGACAGAATTGTATACTGTGTACTCACCCCCGTATCTGAGTCTACAACCATTATCCTCATAAGCTCGCCGATATTTACACCATACACCAACAGCAGGGCTAGGATCAGTGCTAATCGCAAAGCTGTTATAGACCAGGTATAGTCCCGTACCAACCACGCTCAGCACGACAACCGCAACAACCCATCCTGGTAATATCATTTTTCGACGCAGTTTGCTACTGCTGGTTCTTGAGCTGAGATTTTTTCTTGAAGTCATTTTATATAATTATAGTTTGATAATAATATAACACAGATGGCTAGAATTGGTACATTAGCTATTGAAGAACCACAGCAGTTTATCTACCCAAGAACTACTATTATCTACTCTGATTGGATAGCTATTGGCACTGACTACTGAACCAGAGCTGTCGAGCAACTGAGTAGTCAATAAATGCTCTCCATTACTTATCTTGTTGGTGTCTAATATAATTAGATAATTTGATGCATCAGATTTGGCTACTTCTTTGCCGTCGATAAGCAAAACTACTGAGGATATTTTGCCAATATTACTAGGGATCTTTGGTACAATACTTACTTTCCTGCGCAATGTGATCTGAAACTTCTTAACAACCTTAGTTGAGCTTTCGGTGCTACCAGTGCTCTTACTTTCTGAATTATTAGATGTACTTGTATCATCTGGATTGGTGGAATTGGTTTCAGTATTTGGATCGGTTGTCGAAGGATTGGTCGGCGTTGGAGTGGGGCTATTAGTATTTGGTATTGGGGCTGGAGTAGGCGACGGTGAAGGAGTAGAGTTTGGCGGAGGGGCTTGAGCGGCTATCATCTCATCATACATCACCTGACCTTCCGCATAAGCATTGTCTATCCCAGTAACCGTACGAGTCTCGCCATTGGTAGATTTCTTGAGCACTACCTTCTGGGTAAAAGTATTATAAGTATAGTCAATATGAGGCTCAGAGCCGTCTTCAGGGAATCGACCTGAATAATCCCCGAGAGCTGCCTGAGAGATTCTTATAGCTATGATTCCGGTTATAGCAATCAGAACTACACCGCCTATTATTAGCCATTTATTATTTAGCACACCCTTTGCTTTTTTGATGCTTTTTTTTGATGATGATTTGTAGATATTTTTTTTCAATCAAGTAACTCCTAAATCATACTTAGTATCTTAACATAACTTAATTACGAGCATAAGCGCGTACCAAAAGAGTGCCGACAAGTATTAATGATACAAACACTACCCATTCTCCGAACTTTGAGAATATAGTCTGGGTTTTATTGGACTGGATGGTCAAAAATTGGTGGTTGAGTCCAGTCTTGGTGGTTCTATATAAAAATTTACCGTTACTATCTATCGCATAGCTATATGCGCCAGTAGAGGCCTGTATATAAGGACGTACATTAGCTATCGCATTGAATCTAGCCATTTGCCTCGTCTGAGCGTGATAAAGTGGTGCATAAGTAAAAGTACCTAAAGATGCGCTATTGGTGAGCACCTCTGCGCCTTGGACTACCATTGATCGATATAGCTCTGGCGCTATAGCTCCGCTGCAAGCGAGGGCACCTATCGTCTTACTAGCAACCATCACCGGAGGCTCTACCTCCTCTCCTTTTTTGACATTTTGAGTGACCTTGTTGAGCTCTAATGCTTCACCTTGCCCTGTTATTCTTAGTAGTCCCTCAATGATATAGGGCATAAATTCTCCTAAAGGGATAAGAAATTGTTTCTGATGTCTCGCAGTTATATCACCTTCATGGTTGTATACTACTAAATCATTGGAGGGATTTGACCCATCTTGGTTGGCGCTATCTTCACCGCTAATACTTGTGATAGCTTTTCCATCGGTTGATAAATAACTCTGGGTGAGCTCTTTTGCGGCCGGATCAGCAGCAGTAAAAAATTCCGAATACTCAGGTAATAATAATAAATCCACAGAGTCGGACTTAATTGATTGAGTAGCCATGATGCTTTTGAGATCAGATTGGTAATTGGTGGCAAGGGAGTTGTCTTGAGTCGGCGGTAGTTGAACTATTGAAACAGACATGTTGCTTCCATTTGTTTTATCAAACAACAGCCATCCAAACAGTGACAACATGGCAACTACCACCAATACTACTGCCGGCAATTTCCAGCGACGGTGCAGAAGCCAAAATATTGCAAGATTTATGACGACAACTACAAAGCTAAGACCAAATAATCCAACGATTCGTGCACAAAAACCAACCGGAGTGATCCCCGCACCAAATCCCAATACTCCAAAGTTCCAGTAAGGGCCGATTGATCCGTTAGGTCCATAGCTAATAATCGAAAATAATACACTTCTAAAAAATTCTGACACCACCCATACTGCTGGTAATACTACAAAAGTCCATTTAGAAAAAAGATTGATTTTGAGCTTTCGATATAAAAATCCAAATATCAAAAACTGCATTGAAAAGAAAAAAACCAATATCAAATATATTATTAGCAACCCTATGCCGCCTTGCCAACCTTCGATATATGCCCAATTATCTGGTCTAGTATTTATCAGCCACTGCGCCACCACAAAGAAAAATATGGCACCCACTGCCCATATCGATAAAAGATATTTTTTACCGCTCTTAGCTTTTGATACGTAATCCAGATAATACAAGAAAGGAACCAAGCATACGAAGCTAAGCCAGCCTGCTGAATAAAACAAAAATGGAGTAGCCAGTATCAACGCGGAGATGACAGGTAATATGTTTTCGTTAAAAAATGCCTTTGAAATTATTGGTTTATTCACTAGCTCTCACTTATTTATAGTTATAGATATTATTATAATCTAAAAAGCCAGTTCCACGGATAAGTTATGACATTGTTTATTGACCTCAAGATATCACCATTATTACTTACGATGATATTTTTCTGAACCGCTGCAACAGGTACATCTTGATTATTGAAGGCTACAGCTGTGATCTGATGCTCACCGTTGGCAATTCTATTGGTGTCTACAGTAATACTATATGGAGACTTGGTACTAGTTGTGTAGATATTACCATCGATATAATAAGCAACGGTCTTTACGCTCTCGGAAGTCTTAGGCACATAAGTAAACTCAGCATAGTTATTGGTGGTGACTTTCTTTGTATTTGGCGTAGATATCGATAATGAATCTATATAGTTTTGAATATCAGTGATATTTTGTGGTATTACACCAGTACCTGAGGTCGAAGCTTGTGAGCTACGATAGACTAATATGCCAGTTACTACCACGCCTAGGACCAAAAGAACTAATATCCATGGCCTCAATCTGACCTTACCACGCAAAGATCCACCCTGATTGGTGCTAGAAGTAAGATTATTGACATTTTTTCTAGTGATATGTGACTTCTTGGAGTCATTTTTCTTAAGTGGTATTGTATCTAGCATAACTATAATAAATCATAGCTTCATTACTAGATGTAGTCAATCATATGCTAGAATCAAAAACATGGAACATGTAAAGAGACATATTCGCCGAGTAATGATATCCATAGCGGGTTTTACAGTACTAGCGATTGGAATTGCACTTTTGGTATTGCCTGGACCGGGTATAGTAGTACTCATCATAGGACTTGCCATACTAGCCACCGAGTATGAGATAGCTAGGATATGGCTAAAAAAGCCAGACAAAAATACCAAGATGGTAAGAAATTTATTACAAAAGGTAACAAAAACACCTCCTAGAGGTGTTTTTGTTTCATATACTGGGTGTTGGCATCGCTCTACTTTCCCCACAAGGAGTATCATCGACGCAAAGGCGCTTAACTTCTGAGTTCGGGATGGGATCAGGTGTACCCACCTTGCTATAGACACCAACACTCAATACACGAAATGTTTGCTAAAATTAACCACCTGCCTATACCACTAATAGTTCAATTAAATTGAATCTATCAGCAATATAAGCAGATATTTTAATCTTTGTATTTATTTAAATAAGAGCGGAGATATAATATCTCCAAATTGCCAGTTTAGACACTCGCAACCGCTAAACAAAAAGTCAATCGGCTATTAGTACACCTCGGCTGAATACATTACTGTACTTACACCTAGTGCCTATCAACCACGTAATCTACATGGAGCCTAATGGGGAAATCTAATCTTGGATGAGGCTTCGCGCTTATATGCTTTCAGCGCTTATCCCGTCCGAACATAGCTACCCGACAATGCCGCAGGCGCGACAATCGGTACACCAGAGGTTCGTTCACTCCGGTCCTCTCGTACTAGGAGCAACTCTCCTCAAATTTCCTAACGCCCACACCAGATAGGGACCGAACTGTCTCACGACGTTCTGAACCCAGCTCGCGTACCTCTTTAAATGGCGAACAGCCATACCCTTGGAAGGTGCTGCCCCTCCAGGATGAGACGAGCCGACATCGAGGTGCCAAACAGCGCCGTCTATGTGAACTATTGGGCGCTATA
>DAOLHK010000015.1:0-13503 GCA_035329105.1 Candidatus Saccharimonadota bacterium
GACGCTAGCCCTAAAGCTATTTCGAGGAGAACCAGCTATCTCCAGGTTCGATTGGAATTTCTCCGCTAACCACAGCTCATCCAAGCCATTTGCAGCTGGCGGTGGTTCGGCCCTCCACGTAGTTTTACCCACGCTTCAGCCTGGCCATGGTTAGGTCACCTGGTTTCGGGTCTACGACATGCGACTAAATCGCCCTATTAAGGCTCGCTTTCACTATGGCTCCGGTACGTATATACCTTAACCTTGCCACATATCGTAACTCGCTGGATCGTTCTACAAAAAGCACGCCGTCACCCCAATAAATTGAAGCTCCGACTCATTGTAAGCATATGATTTCAGGATTCTATTTCACTCCCCTTACGGGGTTCTTTTCACCTTTCCCTCACGGTACTTGTTCACTATCGATCGAACTGTGTAATTAGCCTTGGAAGGTGGTCCTCCCAGATTCAGACAAGGTTACACGTGCCCCGTCCTACTTGAGTAAAATAGATATAAAGACAAAGTATTTTAATGTACACGACTTTCACGCTCTTTGGTGGTCCTTTCCAGGCACCTTCCACTAATAACTCTGTTTTTTGACTTTATCCACTCGATCCTCATCGGTGGTCACATATAACACAGTATAAATAAATTTACACAGTATTATATGGTCATCTATAGTCTCGCAACCCTCTCTAACATTACTGAGGTAACCTCTGATAAATCAAAGGGGTTAGATAAGTTTTGGCTGATCCCTTTTCGCTCGCCGCTACTAAGGGACTCTTTGTTAATTTCTTTTCCTCAGGGTACTGAGATGTTTCAGTTCCCCTGGTCTCCGCCACTACAACTATGTATTCATTGTAGGGTAATGCGACATGACTCGCATTGGGTTCCCCCATTCGGAAATCCCCGGGTCAAAGCTTGATTGGCAGCTCACCGAGGCTTTTCGCAGCCTTCTACGTCCTTCATCGGCACAGTTCGTCAAGGCATCCATCGTATGCTCTTAAGTAACTTTTTGTTTGCAATTGCGAATTAAACTGGCAATTTGAAAATATCAAACTTTCAAATTCCCGTTGTCAATTCATTATTATTGTCTTGTACTATTACTACTAACAGTACAGAGCAATAAAGATACTCTTATTTAATTTACCCAACTTATAACATCAGAAATGAATGTTATAAGTCTATTCAGTTTTCAAAGAAACAAAAATGGTCGACTGGGCTTTTTTGAAAGCGAGGCGACCATATATCAGTAACAAATATTATCGATTTATTCGATATTACCTCGCAGTAAGTTTTTGTTACTCATATATAATCACCAATTTTGTTTAATTTTTGTTGCTGATAACAATAGTAGCAAATTACTTCATAGATGTAAAGAGAAAAATTCAATATTCAAACCTTTCTACTATTATAGGCTCATGGCTTAGATTGTACGGCAGTCCAATTGAATTTCACAGGTTTTGTCTGGACTTGATTGAGCTCTATAGTAAATCCTATAGTCGATATATCGGTGAGTCGATATGAACCATCGATAAAATCTTGGGCAGTCGCAGTAGCCGTAGGTATAGGTGACATTGCCTTAGTATACTGTACCACTACACTTGTAGATCCAGCCGGTATAGTAACTACCCCAGCACTATTCTCACTAAATACCACATTACCATTGAATGCTACGTCTCCATCAAACGTCGACCCTCCAGTAAACACTGTTTGTCCTTTGAATGTCGTTAGAGCACCAAATATCACATTGCCTGCAAACTCTGTATCTCCACTTATCAATCCTCCATTAAATGCTGCTTGGGCTATTTGCTGTATGTTGTTTTTGGCTTCAATTTCATTGATTTGAGTTTGTTGAGTTACGACAGTACTCTGGATGTCGCGCAAGATATCTAGAGCTTGTGCAATCAGCTCAGGATCTTCCGACTCTAAGCCATTCTTTACACCCTCAACTTGAGCAGTTTCTACTCCAGCAAGAGTACCATCTGTAAGAGTTAAGCCAGTTAAAGATGGGGTCTTGGTACTTCCTACTCCCGCATACCATGATCGATTCACAAATGTCATAATACTTTCTACTCCAGGAACCTGATCTTCCATAGCCATACCTATCACCCAGCCGGGCTGAGTGGCTTTCATGGCTACACCTGGGGTCGATGAGCTAGTAAGTGGATCGCCAGCTTTGACAATGCCATTCTCATCAGATATTTTTACCGGCACACGACCGCTGAGGGCGAGTGCTACCGGCGTAGCAGTAGGATCTGTGCCAGTAGAGTCAGCTAGTACATAGCCTGGCTTAGTACTTATCACACCCATCACGGTAGGGTCGTACTGAATTGAGCTCTTGCGTACACCAGCTTTCATAGATGAGTCTAGACTGACCAATTGACCGGGTTGGGCGTTGTCGTGAGTATAGTATATTTCAGCAAGGTCAGCACCTGTCGCTTTGTAAGCTTGCACATAGCTCCCGGCTTTTATTGTTAAGTTGACTGCGCTAGCGGTGTTTTGCGCAAACTGCAATTTAACAGTACCACCGCTACCACCAGCAGTGATAGTGCCTTGAATAGTGATATTAATACCATTATTACCATCTGCATTTATATTGCCATTAACTAATGTTGAAGGGGTGGTACAATTGGAAGAAACGGATTGCGGGAAATTTTGTCCACCGGCCTCGTCCCCAGATTGTTGGACACTACAAGTAGAACCAGCTGGCCCAACTATAGCCGCTTTCCAGTCAGGACCAGCACTATTTGAGTTTGTTGCTATTATGGTGTACTGGAAAGTCCAGGTTTCACCAGCACCTATAGGAAATTGTAATGCTGTTTCATCTACTAATGTTGTACTGTTGTTCACAGATTGATTGGCTGATTTTGCCGCGTATGCCTGTCCTGATGATGAACCAATACAGTTAGCCCAAGCTCCATTTTCATAACACCGGAATTTATTGGTGCTAGCATTGTAATACATAGCACCATTAGTTCCGGTGGGGTCACCTGCGTCGCTCTTTCGATCAAGAACCAATAGGTCTGGCGTGGTTGAACCAGCCCCGCCTGCGCCAATCTGGACGTTGGCAGTAGTACTGGTGCCACCAGGTTGTAAATTGATATTGCCAGTACCAGAGTTGATGTTGACCGCTGTTGCACCAGTATTGTTACCAATCGTTACAGTTTTGGCATTGGCTCCTGTACCCAAATTGATAGCACCAGTAGTACCAGAGTCTAGGGAGAGAGTACCGTTGGTACCAGTATTGATATTGATAGCTACTCCGGCTGATGTCGTAAGACTAGAGGTTGCTGTACCAGACAATGAGAATGCTCCACCCGATGTGGTTATACCTGCGTTTCCTGTCAGTAATCCTGCAGCCGTAATAGTACCTGTACCGGTAGTGCTAATATTGCCAGTTGTAGTCACATTGTCGCCAGCTGTAGTGGGGCTAAGAGTAGTACCAGAGCGTGACCACCATCCTTGAGTACCCGAAGTAGCAGTAGTAGCAATAGCCCCTGAGCATGTCAGGTTGCCCGTAGCGCCATCTATAGTACAGCCGGTTGCGCCTGATCCACCAGCGAAGTTGAGTGTAGTAGCCGTTGCACCCCCTGGACCGTAGTTGACAGTAGTTGCAGCACCACCGATATTGAGTGTAGTTACCCCACTGTTGAGTAGGTTGAAGGTAGATGCAGAGCTAGTCAGATCACCACCATTTACTGTCACATCACCGCCGGCAGTGATATTATTGAATGTCACATTTGATGTAGTAGCAATGTCTTGTGGAGTAGTGAGTGTGATAGCTCCAGTCTGAGCAGATCCAGATGTGCCATTGACCAATACTTGATTGGCCGTACCTGTGGCAGATGACACTGTGATGCCAGATAATGATGTCCAGGTAGGGGCACCTGCTCCACCGCTCGTCAGTACCTGACCAGATGTACCAGCGGCATTGAACTGATAGCTAGTGCCATCACTATAAGCTATCGAGCCAGCTGTGCCGATAGTAGTTTGATTGGTGCCGCCTCGAGCGATCGGTAGTGTACCAGCTGTTATTTGATTGGCGTTAATAGCTATTGCCGTATTACCTGCCAAGGTCAACCTACCTTGTGCGTCTACAGTAAAGGTAGCTACTGAGCTAGATGATCCATAGCTTGCAGCCGTTACTGAAGTATCGGCAAGTGTAAATGTGACATTTCCTGCACCTATCAGACGATTGGTAAGTGTACCAGTGGCGTTCAGGCCTATGCCATTTACTATATCGCCGTTTCCAACTGAAGTCAGACAGGTACTACAGCCAATATCGCCCAGCGCCGAGAGAGTAATTGGTCCAGTAGCCGAGACTGCTACAGTACCACTAGCGTTAGGAAGATTGATGGTATTATTAGCAGTCGGGTCTGTCAAGGTCAAAGTGGTGGCAAATGCGTTATCAGTTGTACCTTGGAATGATAGAGCGCTTGTACCTGAATAATTTAGAATTTGTGAATTAATTGTCAGCCTATCAGTCGTAGCATTTCCGATAGTTACTGAATTGCCATTAAGGTTAGTGTTGCCATTGACTATTAGAGCATCATTGATGGTCTTATCTCCACCAAATGTCTGTGCACCAGTAGTCACCAAGCCACGTGCAGTCGTAGAAGCATCTGGTATATTTAGTGTCACGGTTCCTCCTAGAGCTACTGGACTCCCTGAAACATTGAAGTCAGATCCAGCCGATCCTACTGCTACTGATATAGTGCTATTGACGAGCGATGAATTGGCAATACCTGTTAGAGTCACAGCACTTGTACCGGCAGCGGTTAGGCGTCCTTTGGAATCAACTGTGAAAGTTGGAATATCCAAACTGCCGTCGCCATTGTCAGCACCGGCATAGCTACCAGCTACTACTGTAGTGTCTTTAAGATTCACAGCGCCGGCTGTTACATCGAAATTGCTACTATTGAATGAAGCGATACCCTTTGCTACGGTGCTTGCATTATCGATAGTGATAGCATTGCCAGATCCAGTTGCATTATTGATAGTAATTGCAGGACCGGATTGGCTGTTGATAGAATTGATAGTCCCCCCTCCACCTGTCACATATGGTGCACAGCTCCAGTTGGTTGACCCTGAAGCCCATACCAATACTTCCTGATCACTACATCCCCTTAATAATGACAATCCATCAGCGGCTAGCTCTAGTCCAGAGTTACTACTATTGGTAGCAGTGGTGCCAGATGTAGTTACATCAATCCCTAGTGTATAAGGCGATGGCACTGTACCAGCACCTGATCTTACAAGACCGCTACTTCCGGCAGTTACATCAGTCACTTCATTGCCTATTATTGGGTCTCCAGCTACACCAGTTGCTGCCCAGCTAGGTAGCGCTCCGCCAGATACAGTAAGTACTTCCCCAGGAGCACCAATACTCAAATTGGTCCATGTGGCACCGTTCCAATATTGAATATCACCTGCAGAACCACCTGCTGTCCTTGCAACAGTTACAGTTCCAGACCCATTACTAGTAGTTGTGATACCATCACCTGCTGCAATTGTAGCAGTACCCCCTTGGCTTATTGCTGAGTTAGCGCCACTTGTACCTGCCAGTGTGAATAACGAACCACCACTAACCACACAAGTCGTACATCCAATATCACCCAATGCTGATAATGTTATCGGTCCAGTTGCCGATACAGCAACAGTTCCAGAAGCATTCGGGAAGGTAATAGTCTTGCTGCTACCTGTTGGATCCGTAATAGCAAAGCTAGTAGTCAAACCATTGTCGGTAGCACCTTGAAATACTAAGGGTGTACCACCAGTAATTTGTGAGTTAACAGTCAGTCGATCAGTGCTGGAACTACCTGCTATCAGATTGCCATCAGCATTAATAGTATTGAATGTCACATTGGATCCTGTACCGATATCTTGCGGTAAAGATAGAGTGATAGCACCGGTCTGTGCAGAGCCGCTGGTACCATTTACTAATACTTGGCTTGCAGTACCAGTAGCCGAAGTTACGGCTATTCCACTAAGCGTACTCCATACCGGAGTGCCGGCACCAGCACTTGTAAGTATCTGCCCAGCACTACCTACAGCCGTAGAACTATAAGCTGTACCGTTCGAATACGTGACTGTTCCTGCTGCGCCGATTGTAGATGAGTTGGTACCACCACGATCTATTGATAATACACCGGTTGTGATTTGATTGGCATTGATTGCTATAGCAGTATTAGCAGCTGCAGTCAGTCTACCCTGTGCATCTACAGTGAAGGTAGGTATAGAACTTGCTGAGCCATATGCTCCAGCAACTACGGTAGTGTCATTGAGTGCAAAGGTTACATCGCCCAGACCCACCAGACGACTTGCAGTTGTACCAGAGAGACTTATGCCGGTCCCAGATAAAATACTGCCAGCAGAGGAAGATGTGGCACAAGTTGGGCAGCTTATAGCCCCAGAAGCGTTAAGGCTAATTGGTCCTGTAGCAGATACTGCGACGGTACCACTAGCATTGGGCAAAGTAATAGTATTGGTGCCAGTAGGATTGGTTACTGCTAAGGTCGTGGTATTGCCATCGTCCGCTGAGCCTTGAAAAACCAAAGGGGTGCCACCCGTCACTTCAGCATTGAATGTCACTCTATTGCTAGAACTACTTCCGATATTGGCTGAGCCATTGGCATTCAATGTACCGTTTGTGTCTAAATCATTGAAAGTGGGATTGGAAGTAGTGGCAATATCCTGTGGTAGTGACAAACCAATACTGCCAGCGCCATCTGTAACAGTTACTTGATTGGCTGTACCCGTAATATTAGCAAGTGTATATCCTGTGCCATTACCTATCAGCAAGCTACCATTCGGCGCTGTAGATCCATCGATGCCCGTACCTCCTCTTTGAGCAGAGAGTTGTCCTTGCCAGCCCAGTGTCAACACACTAGCAGCTAGTGAGCCAGTGACATTGGCGTCATTGGTAACACTGATCAACCCACCAGATCCGGCTGGTCCAGCTGGTCCGGTGGCACCCGCTGCTCCTGCTGCACCAGTGGCCCCAGGAATACCTGGTGTTCCAGCTACTGATGCACCAGGTAGACCAGGTGTGCCGTCGACTCTAATAAGACTTTGAGAGCCACCTGGTACCAATTGAGGGATGATAGCGACTGTATTTGTTCCCAATTCGTTTTTAATAGTCAATTTACCATCTTGATATTCAAGCGTTTGACCAGAGCTTATCTCAGAGCCAATGTTTTTACAAATCCTTCGCAGCCCCAATATGTCACCAAATAATTTATTGTACCAAGTATCAGTTTTACAAATATTTTGTAGATAAATAATTACAATGATAAAAAGTATCACTAACCCAGCTATAAGATAGAGAAACAATCTTTTAAGCCGCTTATTATGCTGCTGCAGCTTGTATATCGGATAATTCTCTGGGCTATAATTCGAAGCTAAATTGCTTGCCTTAGCGCTACTTTTTGATTCTGGTTTCATATGCTTTGTATAATATCAAATTGTTTTATTATTTTATTTTGCAATATAAACAATTTAAACCTTTTATGGTTAATATAATTATACATTCAATATGTGAAGTTTTCTACAATAATTACCAAAAAAATATAATCTTTTTCTTGATGCTCAATCAAGTTGCTTATTGACGCGATCAACTATCTCAGTAAGGGTAGCATTTGACTTGATAATGTATCCCACTGAACCCATTTTCTTGGCCCTACGAGTCTCTTCACTTTCACCTAAGTTTGATACTACCATTATTGGAGATTTGACTTCGCTTTTGTTCATAGCTTCAAGCGTCTGGAATCCATCCATTACAGGCATAATGAGGTCTAAGAGTATAAAGTCAGGCTTGTTCTTGGTAGCAGATGCGACCCCTTCTTGCCCATTGGATGCAGTATATACAGTATAGCCAGACTCTTTGAACTCAGTAGCAAGCGCCTCTCTTAGGGGGGCTTCGTCATCTATTATTAATATGGATTTTTTGCTACTCATAGTATATAAGACACCTCTCTTTTTTTATTGTATATTATTGTTTTCTCTTATGTTTTATAATATTGATATTGACTAGATTAGTCAATCATAGACACCTAGTTCATTATTCAATTTTCTTAGCACCTTCTTTTTTGACCATACCCTTTAGGGGCAATGTCACAAAAAAGGTTGTGCCTTTATTCTCTTCAGACTCAAACCATATCTTTCCACCAGCATTTTCTACGATTCCCCTTACCATATATAGTCCAAGTCCTGTGCCTTCTGCCGCAGAAGTTGTGGCATTGTCTGCCCTAAACAGCTTGGTAAATATTTGATCTTGCTGAGACTTTGGTATCCCCATGCCATTATCCTTGATACTGATCTTAAAATTATCATTATCTTTTGAGATACTTATCTCGACTTGACCTTTCTCTGGTGTATATTTTACTGAGTTGCTCAGTATATTCTCTATCACTACACGCATCAGCTTAGGATCAGTGACTACCTTGGGAATATCTTTGGCATAGTCCTGAACGAGCTTGATATGCTTGGTTTCTAATTGCGGGGTCATATCACTGGCAATAGTTTTAGCCAATTCTACAATATCAGTTGCCTCTGGTTCTACACTAAATGTACCAAGATCTAGACGAGAGACGTTGAGTAGATCATTTACTAGCGTTATCATTCTCTGGTTGCCATCGCTCACTTGTTGCATATATTTTTTTTGAGTTTCGTTAAGTTTGTTTTTCTTATCATTTTGCAACATCTCTGCATACCATTTGATAGCGGTGAGAGGTGTGCGTAGCTGGTGCGACGCCAGTGATACAAATTCTGTTTTGGCTTTATCCACTTCTTGCTCGTGAGTAACATCCCAATTTACACCTGTCATTTTCAAAGCCTTACCCTGCTCGTCAAATTTCACTACCCCAATTGCCTTTATATAGTGGATAGATTTGTCTGGCCAATCAATACGGAATACAGTGTTAAAATTTGATTTGCCTGTTATGGCATCTTGTAGAGCTTGCTGGGCGCTCTCTGAATCATCTTTGTTTAAACGCGTAATCCAATCTTCGATACTTCCATGAAAATCTTCTTTTTTTATACCATATATTTTATACATTTCTTCATCAATTTCTAAAACATCATTTACAATATCCCATTCCCAAACACCTATATGGGCAGAGTCAGTTGCTAGCTCGAATCTATCCGTCAAAGTCTCGAGCTCATTTTCTCTTTGTTTTAATGGGGTAATATCTTCTTCTGATCCTATCCATCCTACTATATTGCCGTTTTCATCCTTAATAGGCGAGATGTGAGCTGATACATTATAAAGCGAATGATTCTTATTTCTATTGATCAGTTCACCCTCAATAATATTGCCTTTTTTTTTGGACTGCCAAAGATTTTGGTTAAATTCAGCGGACATTATGCCGCCCCATAGTCTTGGTGTCTGGCCTTGCATTTCAGAAAATGTATATCCTGTAATTTTTTGAGCGGCACTATTGGCAAATACTATCATGCCGTTAGTGTCAGTAATAATAGTGTGCTGAGACGAGCTCTCCAGTGCTTCAAGCATTATCTCGCCCTTAAAACCATTGAGTTTCGATAAGTTCATTAGCTTTTCTTTATCCAGCTCCATATCAAAATAACTTTGAAATTTTTCTATATCGGGATTTGTGGGGTAGTAATTCTCAAACTTTAATTGATGGTCAAAGATATCATGCTGTCTCAATAAATCATTGACAAAATTTACAAATCCCTGCGGGCCAGATATATAAAACGTTGCATCTGTTAGGTTCTCAATCTTTGATATATCTTCCCAAGTTAGTTTACCTATTATAGAGATTCCCTCTATATTGTTATTTTTATTTTTTAGACTATCTATTTCATCTTTATATATTCTTTTATTTTTAGATTCATTTACATTTATCAAAGTAATGGGTATTTCGGACTTAGACTCGATAGCATACCTAGCAATTCCTAACATTGGAGCGATACCAACGCCACCAGAGATAAATACTAAAGTAGAGTTGACCTTCTTGGGTAGCACAAATGTCTGGCCATGAGGTCCTAGTATATTCAATTCATCACCCTTTTTTAACTCAAGGATTGATTGTTTGAACCCACTTTTGGTATTACGAAAGATTATTGAGATTTCTTTGTCCTGCGAGGGTATAGACGTTATAGACATTGCTCTTCGGTCTCCCTTAGGATCTTGATATTTCATATTCGGAATTTGCACCCAAACATACTGACCTGCTTGATATATTATGGGCTTTTCCAGTATAAATGTCATTTCATAAGTATCATCAGCAATTTTTACTGACTTTTCAAATTTTGCTCGAAACAGCTTATTATCGGTTGTGTTTTCCATATTGTTTTTATGATATTAGATTTTGATGGATGCGTAAAGGACTCAACCTATAAGTTCATCTGAAATCATCCGATATAGCCTAACAATTTACTAATTTGTATTATTTGACAAAGATTACTATAGCAGCACCTTCTGGTGCCGTTTCTCCAGCTGGCAAACTTCCAACTTCTCCGCCGGTTTCCGCTGCTATCTTCTTGACAGCATCGGCGTTTTGACCATTTACATCTACTATAGTAATTTTCTTGACACTGTTTCTATTTTTGGCATCTATCTTAGTCAGTATTGCTACACTATCTCCAAATTTTTCAGTTATTTTTTTCTCTATAGCACCCATATCTCCACCAGCATTTACTAGGGCTACTTGAGTAAGCGATTTTTGATCTAGTGCGATTGGCCCAGCATTGACTATAACTTTTTCTTTAGGCCTATAGACTATCGCCTTTTTGGACTTGGTGAAGATAAGTATCTTATCACCATTTTGAGCATTGGCAAAGAAAGGCTGATCTTTGAGCTTTTCTTTATCTATTACAGTGGCAATAGTGGGGGTTTCATCTTTGGGTAGGTCATATATCTTACCCACTTCCTCTACCAAAGCTTCATTCTCAGCCTTTGTTATCTGATCAGGATTTTTCTTCAAGTTTTGATATTGCACATAGAAAAAGCCAGCTATTATGCTAAGCACTAGGATTATCGCACCCAATCCTATCAATACATATTTCAGGCTAATTGTATTTTTGTTCTTTTCCATTGTATATAAAACCCCCTAATTAAGACTTACTTATACAGGATAACCAATGGATATAGTAGTGTCAAATCAACGCTTATCGTTGGAGTCATTTATATACTCGGCAACTTTATTCCAGGCATCTGTCGCAGCACTAGCATTATAAACTTGAGGCCTATGATTGTTGAAAAATGCATGTCCGGTCTGTTCATATACAACTTCTTGATAATCAATACCTGATTTTACTAGACTATCTTTGGTTTTATCTCTATCTTCAACAGGAATACTATCATCACGACCGCCATACAGAGATAGGATTGAGAGCTTAGAGTCATTTGACCTTTTTGCTGATAAAGCACCGATACAAGAGTTGCCATTGATATAATTTGGTTGATTCGCTCCTGCACCATAGAACGAGATGATTTTTTCTACTTTGTCATTGAGACCAGATAGATAAGCCAATCGACCGCCAAAGCAAAAGCCACATACCGTGAAGCTAGTGATATTAGGATAGGTAGATATTATCTTTTCGATAGCATTATTAAATATCGACAAGAAATCTTCGCCTTTCATTTGTTGCATCAGTTCGATCCCTTTTTGCATATCAGTCTCATAGTTGAACTTGTTGGCAGTGTGATTGAGCTGATAGAAGAAATCTAGTGCATAGGCTGAGACACCAAATTGCTCTGCAAACTTATCTGTAATGCTTGTGATAAAATCCGTCAGTCCAAATATTTCCGGTAAAACTATTACAGCGGTGCTGGAGGTATTAGAGTTTTTATTGGATTCGTATAAATAGTCTAAATTCATTTGGTATTTTTTCTTTCTGTTAATTTATCTTCGTTGTAAAGGATATGAGTTATCTTACGTGGATTGTTATCAAATGACATCTCTATATCGTGGATTACTGGTACTTTTTCGGTATAGCTATTACTAACAGCTTTGGTGTCATCAATACATATTGCAATATGCTCATTGCTTTGACCGTCATCAAATTCTATTGCTTCATATACTACTATTGCGCCGGCTTTGGGATTTGATATCATTTCCCAGCCAGATTCTTTGAGGTCTTTTATAGTGCTATTTACGGTAGCATGAGTTTTTTTCACGAAATCAAAGTTCTTGAGTATACCCGATACAAAATATGCGCAAGACTTGATACCACCCTCAGTAACATCAGTTTTCACTCCATCGATATCAGCCCAAACAGTTTGCCAAGTTTTGGATCCAACACTATTTTTTACCATTGACAGATAGGTATCAAATATTCTTGGTGTCACTATTGGTGCTTCTTTATTCATAGTTCTATTATAGCAAACAAAAAGACCCTAGAAATACTAGGGCCTCAGGACTGAGGAGTCCTGTTTCAGCTCCTCACGTCCTGCCTCAACGATTGCCGCGTGGGCTAAGCATCTTTATCTATGATCCTCTCTCTAGGTAGTTGCAAGCCACTTGCCTTGGATAGACACATGATGGCATCTACCAGACTATCAAAGCCGAGCTCTTCTTCACTCAGCTCTTTTCCGGCCTGGTCAAACGCTACATAGTGGTATCCGTAACAGAAGTTGCAGGCAACTACATTGATCCCGCCGATACTGGTAATACCTGTCTCATCCAGGACTACCAGTTCGTGATGGCCACCACCAATTGTACGGGTACCGTATCGATTGATGTCGGTTTCTGAGGTGATAATAATAGTCTCGTATGGACTACCTCCTGTTGGATTGTTGTTGGGTGCAATACTATATCAATTCTACTTGTAGTAACAAATAATGTAAATATTGGATATAAGAATTTCTATCACCTAGAACCACAAATCATTATGATCTTAGGTGATGCCAGAATGACGCTCTGGCAGACGGCCCATGCGGGCTAGTGGGTGAGTTTAGCGGCTCGCAACCCAGTGGTGCTCGTCGACGGGCTTGAACGTGACCTGCACGTTGCTGATCTCGTCCACGGGGAAGAGGGCTAGCACCTTGCGACGGATGCTGCTCAGCCTCGGATGGATGTCGCCCATGCGATCGGCATAGTTGAAGGCGCCGATCTCCACGAGTACCAGGTCTCGGACTCGAGGCGAAGAAGTGGCGACGAACCACTCCGCGTAGCAGTCGATCTGAGTCTCGGGATCGAGAATCAGATAGTTGCCATCATCGTCGTAACAGCTCATGTCTGTGGCGACGATATCCGCCACGCGAGCGAGGAACTTCTCGGTCTCTTCAACGAGATCGAAGAGGTCGGGATCCATCCGAACTAGTACATCGGGCATCTTTGCCCCTTTCTTGTCAATGGTGTTTCCACCTACCTCCCATGAGGTAGCTGTATCATAACATAATAATAATATATGGTCAATATTTATCAAATGTTCTTTTGATTTGAGTATGTAAATCAAAAAAAGACAACTCACAATAGAATTGTCTTTTTTTGGTGGAGCATCGGGGACTCGAACCCCGGACCCCCTGCTTGCAAAGCAGGTGCTCTAGCCAACTGA
>DAOLHK010000016.1:0-13386 GCA_035329105.1 Candidatus Saccharimonadota bacterium
TCAGAAAAGCAATTAAAGGTTCGACAACCTCTAGCTAGCGCTACTATTTACACAACACAAAAGCTCAGCGAGCAGTTAAAAGATATTATTGGAGAAGAGCTAAATGTTAAAAAAGTAATGGTAGAAAACTCCAAGGTACAAGATATCAAACTGGATACAAAAATAACTCCAACTTTGAAAAATGAAGGCTTAGCTCGTGAGGTGATTCGCAATGTACAGCAGGCTAGAAAAGATGCTGGTCTTGATGTAGAAAATCGAATTGAGTTGATATTATACACCTCAGACGATAGTCTCAAAAAAGCAATTAGTGATAATTCAGAAATGATAAAAAAAGAAGTTTTAGCTACAACAATGAGCCAAGATAGTGATGAATATAAATATAAAACAAATATAGAGATCGAAGGTCACCAACTAATAATAAGTCTAAAAAAGGCCGCCTAAGTGCAGAACAAAGTACTGCTTCAATTTCGAAGATTTGATGCTATATTGCTCGCCGCGACCGCACTTTTAATACTCCTTGGTTTAATAGTATTGTATTCCTCTGGGCTAAAAGCAGGATCTACCGCAAATCAGCTCGATACTAGTAGACAGATTATTTATGTTGGAGTTGGATTATTAATATTTTGGGTTGTCTCACGTATTGATTATAATGTGCTGAGAAACTATAGCAATTTATTATATATAACAATGGTTGGGTTCCTATTACTTGTGGAGATATTTGGGGCTACTAGACTTGGAGCTACTAGGTGGATAAGCCTTGGATTTTTTCAGTTTCAGCCATCAGAGTTTGCCAAATTAGCACTGATTATAGTCCTTGCCAAGTTCTTCTCAGACAATTATGAAAAAAGTAATGAGATCAGATACGTATTGATGTCTCTATTATATCTTTTGCCACCTTTGGTGTTGGTATTGTCTCAACCAGACTTAGGTACGGCTTTGGTTCTAGTAATGGTGTGGTTGGCTATGGCGCTTACAACGAAGTTAAAAATGCGTTACTTTGTCATCATGCTGGTGGTATTATTGATATCTCTCCCGGTAATATATCCTAGATTGGCACCTTACCAAAGACAGCGAATTGCAACATTCATAAATCCCACCGCCAATCCTGACACTACAGGATACAATGTGAATCAGGCTATTATTGCGGTTGGATCTGGAGGATTGTTTGGGCAAGGCTTGAGCTCAGGTAGCCAGAGCCAAGGCAATTTCTTGCCTAGTCAGCACACTGATTTTATTTTTGCTGTTTTGTCTGAAAAGCTTGGATTTTTAGGAGGATTGCTATGTATATTCTTGTATTGTGTGATTGTAGTTAGGGCAATCTGGATAGCCAAAAACAGCGCAGATAGATTTGGGACTCTTCTTGCTATTGGTATAGCTACGATGTTTGCTTTTCATGTTGTGGTAAATATCAGTATGAATATTGGATTACTACCGGTCACAGGTATACCTCTACCCTTTATATCAGCCGGCGGTACCAGTATGATGATATCACTTATCTCCATCGCTATTTTAGAAAGTATTTATGGTAGAAGAAGATCGATAAGCCTAAATACCAAAGAAATATATGAATAAATTACCAAATAGAGTAAAAAAACTAACGACCTTTACCCTCAGTTTAATGATAGGTTTGGCTCTAGTGTACTCTGGCTATCAGGCTAGTAGTATCGGTCAAAAACAAAATTCAACAAGTGCGAACTCCCCTAGATCCAAGGTCATAAAAGTCATAGATGGCGATACAGCACAGATTGAAATAAATGGTCAAATCAAAACAGTTCGATATATTGGAATGGATACTCCAGAAATTGTGGATCCCCGAAAGACGGTTCAGTGTTTTGGGCGCGAGGCAAGTAACAAAGCTCACGAACTTTTGGACAATCAAATGATACAACTTGAATATGATAGAGCAGTTGGTGAACAGGATAAATATGGTAGACTACTTGCTTACGTAGTATTGCCAGATGGCAGCCTATACAATAAAAAAATGATAGCTGAAGGCTATGCAAAAGAATATACTTATCAAGATCAGTCATATAAGTATCAGGCAGATTTCAAACAAGCTCAAAAAGATGCCGAATCTTCGCAGTTTGGACTGTGGAATCAAAATACATGTTCAGGTGATACAACTCAACCTGCAAAGTCTATATAATTAATATATGGAGCAAAATAATTTATTGCATTCGCATTATTCTCAAGACAAAAAAGAACGGGAGTTCCAGCTAATTGAACAATTTTTGAGCATTTGTCCGGACTTCAATGGTTATCACTTTGCGGAATACTCTGAGAATCCCGATATGATTTATACCAACGGTAGTAAAAGGATTGGTTTTGATAGTGTAATTATCTCAGAAGATCAGGCTAGTGCGGATTGTTATTTTGATGAAACTATGTGCAAAATCGGCATCCCCGCTAACCTAACTGAGAAAGAACGTGCCAACAAAATAACAGTATTTTTTGAAAATAAACTGTTTAAACATTTTAGGCGCTATGATGTACCGACTGTGCTGGTCTTCTCTTTGGTAGATATTAGTCCTACGACTTTCATGCAGCTATACAAAGTGGCTAAACGATTCAAGCTTCCTGAGTTTTCTATATTTAATATTACGGATTATTATTTGTGTGATTCTATACAGTATCTCAAGATAGATGAGACGCGATTGGGTAATTTTCAAGAGTGACTTAATATTGTTCCAATAAGTATATATAATAAAATCATGACAACTACATTGATTGCAAACGATAAGTTTCAAACGGATTATTCCTATCAACTGACAAGTGCAGAGGGTAGTGACTTTGATAAAGAATTTATGCCACAGTTAACACCCAAACAAATGCTTGAACTTGGTGTATTTGGCGGGGAATATTTTGCTGATAAACCGAGCGATCTTCCAACAAAATGGTATGAAAATGCTAAACTGAGTGTAGTATACAATAAGGATTTAAATTATTTTCACGTTAGTGCCAGCCAACCACTAGAAGTATGGAGGAAAAAAGGCTGGATTGACGAACGAGATCCTAGGGGCTGGTTTCAATGGTATTGTCGGTATTATATGGGTCGAAGGATCGACGATGGGTATGATGACTGGCAAATAAAAAGATGGAAAGCTATCCGGCGTCATATATCACAGCTCCAAAAATATTGTGTTGTTGGAGACCTCAATTGTCGCCCACGCCAACGTCAAGCAATCTTGCATTGGGCTTATGATAGCCGCGCACTTTAGGTAGTCTTAATTTCCTATATCCCGATTGTTAAATGACCACCATGATACTATGGCCGATATGATAATGATTACTAATGGGAATAGCAAATATCGCCAATCGATGTTTCCACGCAAGATATCTTCGGGTTTGTAGTAATAGGCAGGAAAAACTTTGCTTGGTGTTTTAAGCCAATCTACAGTAGTTGAAAGCGATGCTATTATATATCCACCAAAAGCAATAAATGTAGCTATTCCGATACTCGCGGCCTTAGAGCCTTTAGATAGCATAGTCAGCATGAAGGCGATTGATCCAAAGCATAAAGCCAATACTACTGCGCTCAGTGTAGCGATACTAATATAGCGGATCGGAACAGTCAGATCTACTATTTTTATAGTAATAGCAATACTTAGAAATGCCATGGTCGATACTATTACTAGGATTATAATTGAGGCTATTGACTTGGACAACAACAGTTTGTTACGGCTGACTGGACGGGCGAGTAGTAGTTCGATAGTACCCTCGCGCTCCTCTTTTGCAACTATCGAGGAGCCCAGACCAATTGTAAGTATCGTAAGCAACATAGGTAGCATTAAGAAGAATATCTGGCTATTTAAATAACCAACCGGTGAAGCAAAATCACTTGATCCTGCAAATAGTGCTTTGGCAGATTCAGGTAATTGACTCAAGCTCTTATCTAACTCCGCAGCTTGGTCTTTGAATGTGGGATAAAATACTAAGTTGAGTAGTATAAATCCTATAACTGCAATACTCCACCACATAATACTGTAGCGTTTTTGCCATAATGTCCATTTGATAATGCTAATCATTTTGCCCTTCCTCTATCGGTTGATTTGTTCTGATCTGATTGAGGAGATTGGTAATACTGCATAAACTGATCCTCAAGATTGAGCTCCAAGGTATTGAGTTCACTGACTTCATGTCGGCCGAGAATTGTAAAAAGCTCAGATAGCCCGCTATGCACATGAAGTATTACGCTACCATCTTTTTGGACAGATATTTTCTTGACCCCGGCAAGTCTTTTAAGTTCTTTTAAAGGAGGTTTGCTTGCAAATCTAATGACAAAAGTTTGGGCTGCTTCGATAGCTAGCTTCTCGATGGATTGTTCGCCAACCAATTTTCCTGAGCGGATGATGCCTACTTTATCACACACTTTTTGCACCTCAGACAATATATGCGAGCTCATAAATACTGTTGCTCCGCGTTGCTTGGCTTCTTTGATGAGTAGGTAGAATTCATCCTGCATGAGTGGATCTAGTCCGCTAGTAGGTTCGTCTAGTATCAGGATCTTGGGTTGATGCATCAGGGCCTGGATAAGTGCTATCTTTTGGCGATTGCCACGCGAGAGAGAGCCTAGCGGTTTATTGAGATCAGCCTTGAGACGACTAGTTAGCTCTGCAGTATATTTCTTGCTAACTGCAGGCTGGAGCTCACTCATATATTTTAAAAATTTTCTACCGGTCATCTTGAGATACATATCACTATCTCCGGATAGATAGCCAACATTTTGCTTGACCAATAAACTCTGTTTAAGACTATCATATCCCAAAATACTTGCCTTACCTTCTGTGGGCCTAATAAAGTCCATCAGTAGTCTTATGGTGGTAGACTTACCGGCTCCATTGGGCCCCAAGAATCCATACACTTCACCTGGAAATATGTTAAGCGATAGATTGTGCAAAGCATAGTTTTGATTTCTATCATATTTTTTTGATAGTTTATCTATGACTATGGTTGGTTGTTGATCACTCATAGAAATTTCTCTTTTGGATTAATTAACCCCAAGTTTTAGGTAGATAGTAATTAGCGTCAGAAGTGTTAAAAATCCCCATCCAACAACATCAAAATTATTTTCCACAATATATATCATTTTATTTTTGATATTCTTAGAACGAAAGAAATCACGGTAGTTTATCCTTACCCAGCTCATATTGATAATTATCAGTCCTATGAAATTCACGATACAATAGAGGCATATGGCCCCGATATTGTATGTACTTTGCCATAAAAACCAAAGCCCAAAACCAAGCGTGAAGAGACTAAGCAACTGTACGAAAATACGCATTCCTCTAGAGACGGATCCTCCCGTCAGACCCACCAGCCCAACCCCTAAAAATAATACAAACAAGATCAAGCTCATCATTGCATTGGGAAATCCAAGAACAGAACCCTGCGGAGCATTCAATACACTAGTACAATTCAGCGTGCTACTTACATTGCACAGTAAGTTGACCTGTGGGTTTTTTAATAGATTTAATTTTTCTATCAACTGTATAAAAGACGCAATAGCTCCCATGCTTGAGCCCAATACTATAAGACCATATTTGATTTTAAGTGAATTGTTATTCATTACTACTAACATAGCAAAAATATCACCATTATTAAAGAACCAAGTGGTATAATATAGTTATGGATAAAACAGCAAATACTATCTTTATTGACGTAAGAGAACCCAATGAATATGTATCAGGACATCTAGAGGGCGCTATCAATATCCCTCTCGGTACAATCGTGGATAACTCATCTCAACTTCAAGATATAGATAAGGACTCACATATCGTGGTGTATTGTAGGAGTGGCGCCAGAGCTGAAAATGCCAAGTTGCAATTACAGCAACTAGGCTTTGAAGATGTGTCCAATGGTATCAATCAAGCTGAGATTGAGAAATCAAATAGCTAACTAGAAGAAATACAAGCTAACTACTTTTCTTGAAGACTAGTAATCTTTCTTACAAATAATACAAGCCAGGAGAAAGTGATCCCAAACGCCAGCAGTTCAAATGCGGTTAGATTGAGATAACCCACTCTTGCAAACAAGAAATAGCATACAGCGATTATTACAAGTGTAAAGTAAGAGTTTACCAAGAAAGTAGCATCAATAAATGGTAGTATCTTTTTTAGCCCGATAATAATAATCCCAAAACCCAATACCATAGAGTAAGCCGATAGATTGTGCATGAGAGGGTCTTCGGCATATGTAAATATTCCTACACCAGCCATGCAGATACCGATAAATATAAATAGCCCTTTTAATATATTGATACGAGTTGACTTGGAAATATTACTATCAGAAACCATCAGCTTGCGGATATCGTCAAGTAAGTGAAAGCTCATAGTGATAAGTACCATACCTGAAAGCAACAGGGTGAAATTAAATACTTTTGCCGATGGTCCAGTCAAGCTTCCTAGTGATGAGAAGTTTATTTGCCACCAGAGAGGATCGGTTGAAGTGATCATACTTAGCAACATCCCACATACCATTACGACTGAAAATATACGTACTATACTATTGGTATTGATATTGATACTTGCCGGCACAAGAAGATATACTACCAATCCAGCATATACTCCTACAATTACCGATGATATATATCTATCTAGTGTCAGCTCTTTGAATGCCAACGAGACCAATGCTACACCTATAGCGGTGACTAAGATAGTCATGATTGAAGTTGCTACAGATAAAGTCACTATGTTGAATACTAATTGTTTTTTACTGAGTTTCTCGCTATGTGCTTTTAGGCCAAATAGATATGATGGTACAAACAAGATTAGAGACAATATAATACCTAGGATAAGTACCATGTTACCAATAGAGTCACTGCCTACGAGCTTGACACTTGACTCATTCCAGAACCACACAAGACTCAATAAACTTACTATTAATATCGTAGGTAAAAGTAATCTCTCGGCGATACTCTCGTTGCTGATGGGGTTTCTATAATGTACTTTTTTCATTTAGATATTATTTTACTACATTATTAAAAAAACGCTTAATCACTAAAGATTAAGCGTTTGAGGCTGGGCTGTTGTTCTCATCACTGACTTTTTCTTTTACCAGGGACACTATTAGCATATTTAGAAAGCTAAACACAGTAGTCACTAGCGAACAAAGTGCCAATATTTGCAACCAGTTGGGTATATATCCATTGCCGTGAATATATCCATTTGATTCGGATATTGTGTCTTCACTCAAGGAAATAATTACAAATACAGAGAACATGAAAACAAATAGGTTGATAAATACAACTACAAGAAAAGTATCACTAAGGCGATCTAACACTTCCAGTTTTACATTTTTGGTAGTGTTGATATGGTCTTTTTCATTTACTGCTGTGTCCATCATAAACCCCCAGGTTTGTAGGTACCAAATTATATGGCATATTCTATCATCTATTGTTTACAACTACTACTCGGTTCGAAGGGCTTCGATGGGATCGAGTTTGGCTGCTTTGCGAGATGGGAGCCATCCTGCAAAGATAGCCACAATTACGAGTATGAGTACAAGCCCCCCAATCTGCATTGGTTCAAATATCAAGAGCTCGTTACCATCGCCTAGGTTAAGTTGCTTGGTGATCCATGGATTGAGTGCTATCCCTAACCCTACTGCTATACCAGCACCTATTACACCACCCAGCAATCCTATCCACGCAGCTTCAAATCTGAACAAACGTCCGATGTCGCGCTTACGCATTCCCAATGCCTTCATGAGCCCTATTTCTCTGGTACGCTGAATCACACTGATATACATGGTATTTACTATTCCAAATATCGAAGCCACAATAGCAATCAGTCCAAAGGCAATCACGATACCTTGTAAGACATCGATGATCCGAGTAAGAAATTCTTGAGTTTCTTTGACGCTCTGAGCGAAATAGCCGAGTTTCTCTATTTCGGTTTGTACAGCATTGAGCTTGGCTTCGTTGGTGCCACCAGCAACTTTGACGAATACATTGGTATAAGCCCTGTAATTATCAGTACCAGCTGTTGTTATGTCATTGAGTTCACGTGCTGCATCTTGGCTAGTATATAGGTATAGTTCAGTGCCTGGTTGCGAAGTCGAAGCTTTTTTGGTCACAGCTACTATTGTGAATTCTTGCAGCACTGTATCGTTTATGCCTTGTAAGGCTGATTGAGCAACTGTCTGAGGACTAGACGGGGTAGTCGAAGGCTTTTTGACAGCTACAGTTATAGTCTGACCGATTGCAGCTTGGGCACTAGAAAACCCTAGACTATTTACAAAACCCTCTGGCAGTAATACTTGCTTTCCAGTAAGCGGCTTGGGTATATCACCAGCGGCTAATTCTGGTTTCAGAAATGGCGAGAATGCTTGCATAGTAGCGATATACCTTTTCTGCTCTGGCCTTGTGATGTATTGTAAATTGACCACTAAGTCTTCACGTACATTTTCAACTCCATCAAGGTTTTTTATCTTTTCCAGATCTTCGTCAGTGAGGCGTTTGATCTGAGTGATGGCGCCAGCGTTAGATAGTGAGCTTCCAAAATTGCCATTGTATTCGGTTGGTTCGGCATTACCTCCGCTTCCGCTTATCACGTTTTTATCGGCTACTACGATAAGCTCAGCGGGGTCAAAATTTTCCGAGATAATATTGTTTACAAATGCTGTAGCGCCGTTGCTGGCTGCAAGGGTCAAAGTGAGCGCAAACGCACCGACTGCGATAGCTAGTGCAGTGAGTAGAGTACGCGCTTTGGCACTACGCAGGCTTCGTCCAGCTCGTCTTATTTGGTCAGTTAGATACATTTATTACACCATCCTCACTAGCTTCTTTGATGCTTTTGGATTGGATCGTCGTCTTTTTTTCTTGACCACAGTTTTTTCTATCTCTCCGTCTTTGAGGTAGATTTGCATGTCAGTTTTTTGTGCCAATTCATCGTCGTGGGTGACAATTACCAGTGTGATGTTGCGTTCACGATTGAGTTTGAAAAGCAGATCTATTATGATTTCGCCGGTAGTACTATCGAGATTACCGGTAGGCTCATCGGCAAATATCAATTTGGGTTTGTTGACTATGGCTCGAGCGATGGCAAGTCGTTGTTTTTGTCCTCCGCTTAGGTTGCTAGCCAAGCTATCTACCTTGTCCTCCAAATCAACAGCGCGTAGAGCTTCTAGCACATGCTTACGTCTGTCGCGTCGACCTACTTTGGCTATCTCAAGTGGCAATAGCACATTTTGATAACAAGTTTGGTTGGCTTCGACAAAGAATGCCTGGAATATAAAGCTCATCTCTGTGGAGCGAAAGGCATCAATTTGTTTGGATTTGAGGCCTGATAAACTCTTACCATTGATGGTCACATCGCCATCACTAGCTCGGTCCAGACCACTCATGATATGCATCAGAGTCGACTTACCAGAACCACTTTTACCGATAATAGCTACACTAGTGCCTGATGGTATTTCGGTGCTGACTTTGTATAGTGCAGTAAAAAGACTTTCGCCTTTTCCATAAGTTTTTGTGACGTCTGTTACTTTTATCATTAATTATTATTTTATCATAAACACAATGTTGGTGACTGGAATATCGCATAAAAATGAGTTACAATGGATATATTAAGAGGGGGTACTTATAAATTATGTCTGCATACGTTACTACTATTCATCCTATTGAGGGCCAATCCGGAAAAAAGGTAAACAAAGCCAAATACCGACAGGTCAAAGCCGCTATTATTGATGAGCTTTCGCGCACCAAAGAAGTTTGTTTTGTTAAACTTATCGAGATGTGTCGTATCTCACTTAGTAATAATTTCGACGGATCTATTAGCTGGCATGTATCGGCAGTCAAGCTAGATCTCGAGGCTCGCAAGAAGATAGTATGTGTACGCTCTGGTGATGGACAACACATCAGTCTCAATGCTGACAATCTATCGAAACAATCACTAGCCAAGCATCTCAAATAATTCAATCTATCAATATCAATGAGAAGTGGCCCGCCGCAATTGCGACGGGCCACGTTGTACTGCACCGAAGTGTGACTAGGGGACCACGCTGCGTCTGATCCGAAGTACCTTGGTGCAGACCACCTCTCGTGAGTCGGTGTGGCGGTTGCACTGTCGGTAGAGGACCCGCACGAACGGTCTATCGGCCGGAGTGTTGACCCACAGCCGATCGTTGACGTTGTAGCTGGTCGACCAGGGCTCGAAACCATCGCCGTAGTCGACCGAGATCGACATGGCGTAGCACTCGGTGCCACTCATCTTCATGGTGGTGACCCGAGTGGCCTCTTGGGCCGTGTAGCGGATCTTGGCCTGGCAGTACATGCCACCGTTCGGCACCCTGAACTTATAGAAGCTGTACTGGGGGCCGAAGGTGATGGTCTGCGAGACGTTGCCTGTGCCGACTTCTGCCGACATCGAAGTGGTCTCGATGGGAGGTGCGTCAGTCGCTCCAGCAGGAGCGGCCGATGAAACGAGTGCGAGTACAGCTATCACTGCGATGAGGAACAGCATGAAATGTTTCATGCCACCAAATATACCATAAAATATTATAATAGTCAATATACAAAAATTCGCTACAAATTGTTTTTGAAAAAACTTACTATTCTAGAGATAGCAAGTTGTGAATTGCTAATGATCTGATGATCATTTCCTGGATAATTATAAAATTCGACAGGTTTGCCGGAGGCTTTTAGCGCATTATCCAATTTGATAGAAAAATCTATTGGTACCACTCCATCAGCCTGCGAATGTTGTATTTGGCTAGCGCCAGTTATATTTGATACATAGTTAATAGCACTGACACTGTTCCAAAACTCTGGATTGGTCCTAGGAGTACCATATTGGGCAAGTAGTGCATCGCGAGCTGCATGAATACTAGCCGGCATATCATTTGGCATTGGGCTATTAGGCCAATTGTATAAAATGTCTTCGGCTGAAGCTACTACACCAGCGGCGTAGACTGTGGCTTTGATGTTGGGATTTACTACTGCTACGCGCAGACTGGTATGGGCACCTAGACTATGACCTAGAGTCCCTATTCTAGAGGAACTAAGGCCTAGCGCGGGAGTTAGGGGTATGGAGCTTATCAGATTGAGATTGTCATAGGCATAGACGGGTGAAAAGTGTCCGCCCTCAGGAGTTCCTTCGCTGTTGCCATGCCCTCGATAGTCTGGCATCAGAACTGCAGTGCCACTGAGAGCTAGGGCGGATATTGTTGCAGTATAATAATTGTTGATAGTACGGTAAGCACTTGGCTCCACATAGCCATGATTGAGTATGACTACCGGCCATCCACCTTCGGGCACGTTGCCACTGGGTGTGGCGAGTAGTGCAAATACCTTGAACTCGTCAGATTGATATGACACTATTTTTTGATTGTATCCAGATCTATTGCCCAGATCTTGTTCGATAGTGATAGTACTACCAGGGTACGAGCGAGCTTTGATTGCATCTATCTGCAAAGGGTGTAGCTCAGGTATAGGCTCGAGAGTCTCTACCTGAGCAGATGTAGGAGCGTTAGCAACAGGCTCGGCAGATCTTACTCGCCATATTAGATACCCTGCAAGTAGCAATAAAGATACTCCAGTTACCACAGCAAGGTATACAAAAAATATTTTGTGTTTATGCCAGAAAGTTTTCATAGTTTTTATTATATTATTTTATAATCATTTATTTACGCTTTGAATTAGATTTCTTGTGTTTAGGCTTCTTGGGTTTATTGGATTTGCTTTTGCGTTGCCATGGCCATCTACCGGTTACTTCCAGCTCAAATTCGGCTGCCAAAAAGGATCTGATCAATACTATACCAGCTAGGGCCACGATACTTGCTATGTTCACACCTGAGGAGATAGTGCGTATGATGTCTCCTGCCACGATGAACTCCAACCCCAGCAGTATACTACGAGCTAGGTCTTTGCGGTAGCTATCGTATATCTTTGCTCCGCGCCACTTCATATGTAGATGTTTGACTACTATAAAGGTAGATATAGCTATACCGACAAGCATGATTGTTACACCGATGTAGTCGAATAGTGTTCCGATAGCTTGGATATACTCAACGATGGGATTTAGCATTATTCATATGGTATGTCAAAATGCTTATGATTACAATGCTACTATATACGAAAAGAGCCCCGACCGGAGTCGGGGACTCTAGTCGGGGCCTGGGACCGAAGTGACTCAGCTGACCGAGGTCAGCTTGGTAGCGACCATTCGGTTGAGCGCGTGTAGGGCGTCCAGCTCCTGGTGGAGGTGCTGGAGCATCTGCTCGTCGCGGGCAACCGCGGCCGGGTAGGTGCTGTAGCCGTCGAGCGCACCCTTGCGGTGCCGGCTGAGCTGGGCCTGCGCCATCTTGATGTCGCTGGCGACACCGTTGATGCGCACCATCAGCGCCGCCGCGATGGTCTGTGAGGAGAACTCGCTGAGCCGCTGCATGAGCTCCGGTCGGTCCTGGAACTTCTCGGTGAGAGCCAGGATGGCCTGGATCTCGGTGTAGTGCCGGGTCGCGTCGCCTAGACGCTCGATGGCGTCGTCGATGCTCTTGGCCATCCGCTGGCCGCTGGTGTCGCGGAGGGCACGGTAGACCGAGCCCAGCGAGATCGAGATGAGCAGGAGAGCGACGCCGATGATGATCAGTGCGAAATCGGTCAAGTCCATTCAAGGACCTTTCTGTTCGGGTGCACTGGAGGAATTCCCGAGTTGCTTACAAGTCTATCACAAGCAGTACGAACTGTCAATAGTAAATCACACTTTATTGTATATATAGCAATTAAATCATCACTTTTAACTCGTATATCACGCATAGATACGTGACTTATATGACACATTTGATTGACATATTTAGCAAACAAATTTACATAGATAAAAGAATTGACAAAACTAAGCAGTTATGATAATATAATGCACGATCTGCACAAGTGGATCGATCCTACCAACTCCGTCATCCGGCGGACCAACCCAGGAGGAAAACCATGGGACTCAAGGACCGCGCACGCGGCTTCTTCCGGCGCGACCAGCGTCGGCCCGACAAGAAGGGGGCCATGCGACCCAACAGCCGCCTGGAGAAGCAGACCGCGCCGATGGGCCTCGTGCACACCCCTGCGCCGGAGCTGGCCCTGCGCCTGAGCTCCAGCCCGCGGGCCGTGCCCTCGGGCCACAAGCGGCGCAGCCACTCGGGCCACCCCGCCAGCAACGGTCGGCGCTCCGGCCACGGCAAGAACCATCCGGCCCACCGGGCGCGCCAGCGGGCCAAGGCCGGCCGCAAGGCCAACGTCCAGCGCCTGATGGCGGCCAAGAAGTAGCCGGCTCACCCCGACCACTTCAGCCAGGAACTCTTCGGAGTTCCTGGCACCACCCAAGCATTCAATGCCAGTCTTATAAAAAACATTGAATATTTAGGTAGTATCTAGCACAATCTAACTGGTATATATCAACAATA
>DAOLHK010000017.1:0-12026 GCA_035329105.1 Candidatus Saccharimonadota bacterium
CGGGGGCACCGAGCCCTAGACGGTGGACCAGCTACTGGTCCGCTTGTTCCCGACAGAACCATTACGTGTTGCGAGCTCTCGCCCGTGTCTACGACTTGCGTCGTAATGGTTCAATCAGAAGTTGTGGTTGCGCCGGCGAAGCCGGAATGTTCAGGTGGCTGCGGAAAAGAATGCGTCCACGGGATGTCTCCATTGTTCATGTCTATGCCGAGGATTTCTCGGCGACCTCTGCACTCTGGTTCAGGTAGCGCTGGACGTTCTTGCTTCTACGCCTTAGCTATCACTGAAGCATTACGCATTGGCCTGACAAAAAGAAGTATACCAAAATACTCACGTTTTGTCAATATCTTTCGACAACTATTTATTATTATTCTTCCAGGCTAGCTCAAATAATTGCTTCATAGC
Organism: Candidatus Saccharimonadota bacterium; assembly: GCA_035329105.1. Classification (GTDB taxonomy): domain Bacteria; phylum Patescibacteriota; class Saccharimonadia; order CAILAD01; family BJGX01; genus JAUPVL01. Next base: position 406 of record DAOLHK010000017.1, read on the forward strand.
ACTTGCTATATCTTTACTCTCAATAGCTACCCCTACAGAGTCTTTGCCCTTATAGGTGGATATTACAACAGCATTCTCATATATATTGATGTCTGCGCTGATAGGTTGGTCTATCTTTTTCGTTTCTCTAAGTAATTTTTTATCAGACCTAACTTCACCATCAGCAGAAGAATAGATTAATCTACTTGATATTTTTTTTCTGCTTCTAAGGCTAGGGGTAGATTGAAGAACATCCGGAAATTCTTTTACGACTTCATCGTAGTTTGCAAATCCGTACACCATACTATTGGGTTTTGCTTTTCTAGCATAATAAGTAGTTTTTGATCTTAAACCTTCGATACCTTTATAAAACCTCACTACAGGAGTCTCTACTCCGTCAGATGATCTCGACACTTCTTTGAGACTAGGCAAGATATTCTTGAGTTCGTCTTGCTTGTCAGCTATTTGCTTGTTTTGGGCATCTAGGTAGCGCTCGATAGATTGAGGTGGCTCGGCCACAAATACAGTCTTCTTGCCTTCTGTAGATTCGCTTACTAGCCCCATAGCAGCCAGTTCGTCGAGTATCACATAGGTAGTAGCGCGATTGATCTCAGCTTGCTCGGCAATCTTCTGTACAGCGCTAGGCCCCAAAAATAGCGCAGCAACATAAACTCGAGCTTGCTTTTCGCTAAGCCCAACAGATTGGAGTTTGGTTGCTAGTTCTATAATTTGCATATGCTTAATTTAGCACATTAGACGTATGTTGTCAATATATGTCAACAATATATGAGAGGATTATTACCACCTTACTCTTTACAATAACCAAATTATAAGATATACTTTCATCTGTTACTTATTAAATTTATCAATTTATATATATGCCAATAATCAAATCAGCCAAGAAAAGAATGAAGCAAGCCGAAAAGCGTCGCGAATACAACGTCGGCGTCAAAACTGCTGTCAAGAAACAGATAAAGATCGTCAAAGAACAAATCGCTCAAGGATCAGTCAAATCCAATGCTGATCTAGTCAAAGCTATTGCCGAGATAGATCTAGCGGTCAAGAAAGGCGTGCTACACAAACGTACAGCTGATAGACGCAAGTCTAGACTTACTCTTGCCTACAATGCTACTGCATCCAAACCATATGGTACAGAAAACCCTGGTAAACCAGGCGCCAAAGCTACTAAGAAGAAAGTGGTAAAGAAAACAGCCACTAAGCCCAAAGCCAAACCAGCTGCCAAAAAAGCAGCTCCAAAAAAGACAGTAGCTAAGAATAAATAACGGATATCAGATGCAAAAAACTCGAGAATCACTCGAGTTTTATGATTCTAGCGACCTGCAAGCTGCAATATTAGCTGCCGCAGCGCATCATGTGAGTCTAGTTCCCCTGTTTTGATAGCCATATCGGCGTCTACTATGTATTGATAAGCTTTTTTGAGTTGATCCATCTCTATATTTTTGATGAGATTTTGTGCTTTGGTAGCTGCATATGGAGAGACACTCAATTCTTTTTGCCAATCACCACTCTTACCGAGATTGTCTTTGGCAAGTACCAGCATACGATATTGATACACTATAGCACCTAGTATCATCTGGTCTGCTTCGCCTTGGACTATCAGGTGCTCATATATTTCTGAGGCTTTCTTGGTGTCTTTGCGGATAATTGCATCTACTAGCATAAAGGCTGATTGATCGAGATTTGGAACAACTAATTGTTCAATACTCTCTTTGGTGATCTGCGAATCGTAATTTGTGAGCTTTTGGAGCTCTTGGTCCAGCTGCCACTGGTCATTGCCTACCAGCTCTATCAAAAGATTGATAGAGACATTGTCGATAGTTCCTCCAAGTTCTCGAGCTCTATCTCGTATCCAACTAACTAACTTTTGAGGTGTGAGATTGCCAAAGTATTTGGAGTTCTTGAGCTTGGAGATGGTCTTAAAATACACACTACGTTTGTCTGGCTTGGTATCTGTGATGATGACATTGGTGCTATCTGAAACAGAGCCGATAAGCTTGTCGAGTTGATCCTTACCTAGCTTGAGTAGGTCTAGATTGCGTACCACAAACAATCTGCTACTCACAAACATCGGCACTACACTAAAAGCATTCAATAGATCAGACAAGCTATGATCGCTCATTTCAAATGTCTGCATATCAGCATCGCCACCGGTCTTATCGGTGTATTGGCGTTTGATACTGTCTATCCGCTGCTTGATAGCAAAATCGTTTTCTCCGTATAAATATATGATCATATATGTAGTATTTATGATGTCTTATAAACTATCAAGTAAGATAGAGGCATTATCTTGTTGGTGGTTTCTGACAATGCGGACAAATATGGGTCCCGCGACCGGCTACTCGTATCTTCTTGATTTCAGCTTTGCAATTGGGGCAAGGGAGTTTTTCACGGCGAAATACCTTGGCAAACTTGAGATAGCTACCCTTGTTGCCTTTGGCATCTACATAGTTTCTATCCGAACTACCACCTAGGCTGATGCTCAGGGTCATGACTTCTCGGAGTGCTTTGTACAATCGCTTGAGCTTGATAGCGCTGATATCACCCACTCGAGTGCTAGGATGTATGCGAGCAGCAAACAACCCTTCATCGGCGTAAATATTTCCGACTCCGGCTAATACTGTCTGGTCCAGAATAGCAGCTTTGATAATGGTGTTTTTGTGCTTATACAATGCATCTCTAAACATTTCATAGGTATAATCATCACTCAGTGGCTCAGGGCCTAGTTTACGCAAGAAAGGATTGGCCTTGTGAATATTCTTGGATTTCTCAAGCTTCACATAGCCAAATTTGCGCTGGTCGTTAAAAAACAAAGTACCTTCACTGAGCTCAAATATTACTCGCGTGGACTTATCTGGTAATTTACTGATGAGACTATCTGTAGGATGACCACCCCCAAAGCCTTTGCTTGAGTTATTTGGCCTATATACTAGTTGACCCGTCATCTTGAGGTGTATGAGCAGGCTATATCCTCCACTAAGGGGGATTATCAACGCTTTACCCCGTCTTTCTATCGCAAGTATAGTAGCCTCTACTGCTTTATCACGAACCACCTTGGGATCATTGGGAAAGCTTTTGGGCCAATCGTTCTCAATACTTTTAATGCGTTGGCCTACCAACATCTGAGCTAGTCCAGCGCGTACTGTTTCTACTTCTGGTAATTCTGGCATATACCTATTATAGCCTATTACAAATAGTACGCATTATAAAAAGTGTTAATATGTATTGACACTTTAGTGTATATATGCTATCCTATCCTATGGCCCAGAGAGAGACTTTGAGCCGTACCTGAACAGAAGGAGAGATAATTGGCTGAGTCCAAGCCCGTCCAGAGGTTCTTCGACAACCTGCTGAAGTGGATCGTCCTCGGAGCCACATCCTGCGTGGTCATCATCGGTGCCATCCAGATCTACCCCGTGCAGTTCGGTCTGGTCGCAGCAGTCGCTGCACTGATCGGTGTACTGATCTGGCAGCGCCGTCGCGCCGAGGACCTGAGGGCCCGCAACCGTGATCTCCAGCGAGATCTCGACCGCGCCCGCAGGTGGTAGGTCACGGCACCAGGGAGTCCCTGAACACATCTTTTCGAAGATCTTCATACTCTCTGGTGCCTCACGGCTCCACCACCACCTCTCTCCTTCTTTCTTTCACTCTACAGATAAGATCTGTAATGATGAGCTCCTAGTATGCTACAATTGCTAGCATAAGAGCGAAAGTGAAAACTCACTCCAGAAACCATTCTACATATGCAAGACAAACCCTCGACTCGAAAACCCTTGCTCAAATATTTTGTACAAATATTTAAGCTTCAATGGCAAATAACAGGTTGGCGTTCTATTATATATCCTGTACTTGATATCATGGCCACACTGATATCTATAGGTAGAAGTTATATATATGCCCAGATTATTAATCTTATAGCTCTTTTTATAGGCAATAAAGTCACGACTGTATTTCCAAAATTCTGGTATCTGGTAGGCTTCGCCACACTAGCAGGAATAGCTGAGCCACTTATACGAAATATCCAAGACTACTTTATGACCAAACTAGATCTCAAGGCCCAGTATTCGCTAAATCTACATATCGCAAAGCGTAGTTCAGAAATCGATGCAGCACATTTTGAGGACGCTGAATTCCAAAACACCTTATCTCGAGTCGAAAGACTCAATATTAGCTGGGTAATGCGCAGTACTAGCAATATCATCTCCGATATTGTGACAGTAGTGATTGCGAGCGTGGCTATACTTAAGCTCAACTGGGTACTATTCATATTGGCAGTTATTTCTACCCTACCCAGACTTATATCGAGTGTTTACACAGCCGGTAGTTGGCGCAAGATCAATCTGATGCTATCTGAGAGAAGAAGATTCAACTGGCACCTCAGGGATGTTCTGACGGACTGGAGCCTACTCAAAGAGATTAGGCCGTTTATGGCTGAAAAGACATTTCTCAATCGTATGCGCAAAAATCAAAACGAAATGTATGATATAGAAACCAAAGCTCAAAAAAAATATTCCCAAATACAAGGCGTGGCAGATGTCACTGGTGTACTTACTGCTGTTATTACAAGGATATGGTTGTTTTATAAGATCATTAGTACCAAAGGTATATTTAGTATTGGTGACTATACCTTCTATGACAGTCTGATATCTCGGCTTGAGAATTCCAGCACATCGTTGGTGCGTAACTTCAAAACTATTTATGAAGAGCTCATCAACATTGAAGATTATTTTGTATTTATGAATGTTCCTTCCAGACTGGCCAAACCCAAAGACCCTATCGTACTCAAAGATGACAATAGCGTTCCTAGTATCGAGTTTGAAAATGTAAGCTTCACATATCCCAATACCAAGAAAAAGATACTGCACAATGTCAGCTTCAAGCTAGAATCCAAAGAAAAAATGGCACTGATAGGTGTCAATGGTGCAGGAAAGACGACCATCACTAAACTACTAATGAGGTTTTATGACCCTACAGAAGGTCGAATACTTATCGACGGCATAGATCTACGCAAGATAGATATCAATAGCTGGTACAAAAAGCTTGCTATAATTTCTCAGGATTTCCATAAATATCCACTCACTGTAGCTGAGAATATTAGCTTTGATTTGAAAAATACTGCAGATAACAAAAAGCTCAAATCTGCGCTCCGTGATGCACAGGCTGGATTCGTAAGTGAGTTACCCAAAAAAGAACAAACCACTCTTACGCGTATATTTGATGATTCCGTCGAATTATCAGGTGGGCAATGGCAAAAGATAGCCCTAGCACGTGCTTTTTATAAGCAATCCCCGATATTAATTCTCGATGAGCCGACTAGCGCAATAGATGCCAGGGCTGAGGCCGAGATATTCCATCGCCTATGGAAGAGACAATCTCTCAAGGGTGCAATCGTAATATCACACCGCTTTAGTACGGTGCGCGAAGCCGATATCATAGTTGTGATAGACCACGGTAAGATTATAGAATCCGGTAAACATACTGAGCTAATGAAGCAAAAAGGCGTGTATCATGAGCTATTTACTAAGCAAGCCAAAAGCTACCAGTAAACACCTGAACAAGGATGGAGCTGGTAGGGTCAATTTGCAAAAACTCACTATTATGTAAGTGGTTCATCGTTATCACCCCACTCTTGATGAATAGGCTGATCCGTTCGTTGATGTGTAGGTAATACTTCAATATTATGCCGTGTTTGTGCTTGTTCAAATATCTCACCGATAATATCTGCAGCAGTAATTTTATCTATAGGTACCGCCTTAGCTAGTAGCGACTTCGCTACAAGCGTATCTTGAAGTGTATGATTGTGACGAAGTAAGTTGAGAGCATCATTGATCACTATCTCCAATCTACCTAAGAATGATGATTTTGACTGCTCTGCAAATGGTTTATCCAGATGAAATAAACTTGCAAAATCAAATGTTACAAACTCATTAATCAATGATACACGTAGTTCTTTATCTTCACCTGTATAGTGTCCACCACTATAAATAGTATTTTCACCGTCATAGATATGCAGGAAGTCAAACTCATCGATTTCTTGTGATGCTCTGTTGGTGAACATTAGAAAATCCATGAGTGGTTCACCATAAACCATTAAAGCCTCGAAATGCTCTGAAGTAAGATCATGCGCCAAATAATGTAAGTCCGCTGCTCCCACAGGATATTTACCTTGTGCAAACATATCATTCATCTGGCGCGGTGGATAGTTCCCCTCAAATAGCAGTTCGACATGTGGTAAATATATACCGTGTTCAGATGCATATTCCCTGCGCTGGTCGATTCTTCTCTTAAATTCAAAAGGCAATGAAAACTGAGCATAAAGCCGTTCAAAAGTGCGGTCAGTTGATTGGTCAAAACGAAAACCGAGTTGGTAGAGTTCCTCTCTTAAAGCAGATATCAAACTATATGAAGCTCTAGAATCCCAATTTAGTTCGTGAATCACTTCATCAAACTCATGATTACTGTTGCCAGTAGTATCTAGTTTATCTGGTATTTCAACACCAACTATGACAGGTTTGCCAACAAATTTAAGTTCTGCAGGATCACTATGATGGATAATAATAGTACCATCAGCATTTAACTCGAGAATAGTGATATGCACTTTGTGTTCATAGTCAGCTTGAGTATCTATTCTAAGACCGCCTAAACCTTTTGCATCATCAGCTATTAACACCCGTTTAGTACCTACTGGCGGAATATGTTTCTCGATTCCCGCTAGCCCATTTTGATAAAGCGCAACTACTGCCTGCGGATCATTAGTAAAAACCCCAGTATCAAGATTGTCCCCACTCTTTACTATCACAAATGTATAGTCATCTCTGAATTCTCTACCCTCTCCAACGATAATAGCTGCTGGAACTGTTGGATAATCATTTTTTTCTACTTGTGGCTCTTTCATGTTTTTCTTCTAGTTAACTCATCTTAAGTAGATTATCGATACTGTTCCATTAGCTCTATCTTGTTTATCTGCGTACGCTTGCGATATCTGCTATGCATAACTATCATGCCCTCCTTGACCACTATTTTGCTTATGTATGATTATAGCATGCCCGTAGCTATCAACAATTAATACCAATGATAGGGCAAGTATTGCAAATTCTCTAGATTGCATTATAATAACTTTGCTCAATCCGAAAGTCTCCTAGTTAGGAAGTGAAAAAACCATGGAAACTTCCATGCAGCCCGAGTGGCTTCGCAAGACACTCCTATCTCTGGTAGTGATATCGATAGTTGCAATTTTCGCACTTACCGCTGTAGATGCGAAGCAGATATATGCCATACCATTCGTCTCCATCATGGCAGTCTGCTTCTTGATTCGCCTCTTCTTCTGGTGGAACTACAGTGGCGAAGACGATGACTAGTCGTGTCGAATGCCCATATCCCACTCTGGATCAATCGATCTTGGGTGGGCTATTTTATTTTTTACAATAATATTAGTATGGCTATAATTTATATATCATTTTGAGTTAAACCAGACCTTTTTCTTTGAAGAAGGTAAACCGTTATAGTTTACAAGAATCTCTTGGTCTTTCTTGATAGGTCTGATAGCTACAAATTCAATACAGTTATTGCAAAAATCCTTTGTGTATTTTGCATTAGGGCTATATGAGTGGTTATAAAGAGATCCATACCCTAGTGCAATAGCCTCTTTACCCCTCCAATCAAAGTAGTAATTATATAATATTGTTTGATCAATTAAATGCCTATCTTTTTTTGGAACAAGAATAATCGGACATATTTCAATCTTCTCGCCAATTTGAAAATCTACACAAGCAAATACTCCTACTTTATGAATTTGCGATGAACCAAATCTAATATTCATTAGTAGTTTGATTAAATTTAAATTCTTTAGAGAATAGTTTATGAGATTTTATCAATAGCAACATATACTGGCCTATCTTTCATCCTAGGTAACACTATTGCGCTTCCTTCGGTTCGATGAATTTCAGCTCTAGGTCTGGCATCGATAGGCTGTGAAGCAGGACCCGGGGACAATAACTCCTTAATCATAAATTCTCTGCGATCCGAATCCAGCCTACTAGGATCCAGTAAAAATCTGGCGAAGGATTCTGCAAAGTCCTCATCTGGTGATTTACCAGCATAAACAGTAGGGCCAAATAGCCCATATACCCTTTTAACTTTCTGTATAGTTTTTTGCAATATACCATCCACCTTCCAGCCATGATTTTCTAGCCATAACGATTCGTCTATAGTTTTTTCGAACTGATGACCAAGCTCATGTGCAAATACACCAGCAAGCTTAGTAAAAGACTCTGTTTTTTTGAATAATAGTTTTCCGCGTCTTTTTTCTTTTTCGACAGCACTTACGGCTGTGTTGATATACACAAGATGCATATTGACACTTGCAGCTCCACCAACCTTTGCCGGAGATATTTTCTTGCCATCTTTAGTATGAACATCTTCTAGCAAGTTCTTACCTACCAAGACTTCTGATACTACATCAAAGCCCAATCCTTCTTGTACCTGAACTAATTGTTCTAAAACATGCGATATTTCTGTGATTTGCTCCTGAGTAAGAGCCTCATCAAAACAATAAAAATCCATTTGTTTATCTCTGACTTGAAATGTCACTTTTTCTTTTAACCTGCCATTTTTGATAGCTTGCTGTACATCGGGATTGAGCCACCACACATCTTCTAAGATTCGCTCTTTCATAGTAGCTGTTAGTTCTTCGGTCGATTTGATACCATCCTCTAGATCGCTAACTAGCAGTAAGTCTTGCGCATAGTAGTCTGGTGAAGGCACAGCTCCGTCAAATATTTCTATACGCATATCTCTCATTCCCTGTAAAGGTGATTCTACATAAGGAACGTTCTTTTGTTCAGTATTTGGTTCTGACAATTCTTCTGGACTCATAATTCCCCCCAATTGACTCCAATAGACACATCTACTTCTATAGGAACATTGAATTTTTTTACTCCAATCATCTCAGTTTGCATTATCTTGGCTACTTCCTCGGACATAGCTTTGGGGCACTCTACTACTAATTCGTCATGGATCTGTAGTATCAGATTGGCGCCATCCGGAAGTTTTTTGTGGATTCTTATCATTGCTAGCTTCATCATATCTGCAGCCGTTCCTTGCAATGGCATATTGACGGCGGCTCGCTCAGCGGCCGAACGCACAACAAAATTGCTCGAACGTACATCTGGGCAAGGGCGTCTTCTACCAAATAATGTTTCCGTGTATCCTTTGTCGTGAGCCATCTTTTTGATACTAGCGATATAGTCTGCCACTCCTTTGCGCAGTTCAAAGTATCTATCTATAAAGTCCTTGGCTTGTTCGTAGCTAAATCCTGTAGCAACAGCCAGCCCATGCGTGTTCATGCCATACAGTACACCGAAGTTGATAGCCTTGGCGGCATAGCGCTGCTCTGGGGTAACATCATTAGGTTTGATACCAAACATCTCGGCACTAGTCAGAGTATGAATATCGGTCCCCTCCTTGAAAGCCTTTATCATAGGCTTGTCATCTGCGAGTGCAGCAGCCAATCTAAGCTCTATCTGACTATAGTCAGCCGATACGAAGACATTACCCTTACCGGCCACAAAAGCTCGGCGTATACGCTTGCCTTCTGATGTACGTACGGGTATATTTTGGAGATTTGGATTGGTACTATTGAGCCGCCCCGTCTGGGCAATGGTTTGATTGTAACTAGTATGTATCTTGCCGTCACCGGCAACATAGCTGGGTAGAGCATCTACATAAGTAGTCATTAGTTTGGTAAGTTCTCTATACTCAAACAATTCATCGACTATAGGATGCTTACCTTTGAGCTTCTCTAGCTCCCCTGCAGCAGTACTGACACCAGTCTTTAGTTTTTTAAGTCCTGTGGTATCTATCTTGAGCTCATCAAATAATATTACCTTGAGTTGTTGAGTAGAGCTAATATTAAACTCATGACCAGCGTGCTTGAAGATAGCAGCTTTGATCTTTTCTAGCTTGGCATTGAACTCTTTGGCCAGACTTTCCAAGTATGTTTTATCTAGAGTGATACCTGTAAGTTCCATATCACCAAGTACTTCTATGAGCGGCCATTCTAGCTGAGAGGCCATTTGAGATAGTTTTTTGGTGCCTGTTGGTTCAGTACTAAGTGTATGAGTTAATTTTTTGTACAAACGCCATGCAATATCGGCGTCTTCTGCAGCATATTGCGTGGCCGTTGATACTTCTACTTGGTTGAAAGAAGCTTGATTCTTGCCTTTCTTACCTATCAGTTCTTCGATATCTATCATCGAGATTCCTAGCTCTGAGTAAGCTAGCTCGGACAATGTTTGAGCTCTGCCAATCGGGTTGATAAGAAACGCGGCAATCATAGTGTCAAACACAATATTTTCTAGTTTGATACCACACCTTGCGAATATCTGGTAATCATACTTGAGATTGTGCCCAATCTTACCTATTTTGGTACTTTCTAGTATTGGTTTTAGTTCTTTTAAGACCAATTCCTTTAAAAGTTGATTAGGATCTAACTTAAGATCATCATACTCAATCTCCATATCTAGTAGACTTGATTGATTATTCTGCGGATTCAGCTCAGAGGCAATTCTAGGATGCATCGAGGATCGCAAAGAAGACGTAGATTTACTACGATGACTGCGACCCGCAGATGCAGACAACGAAGTGCCCTGAGATTCATGCGCAGAAACAGTATGACCTACAGGTATATAGTATGCTTCTCCTTCTTTGAAGCACACCGAAATCCCTACCAATCGAGCCGCCATCACATCTGTACTGGTTGTCTCGGTATCGATCGAAAACTCTGATTGTTTCTTGAGGTTTGAGATTAAATCTCTTAATGACTGCTCCGAATCAATAGTAATATATCGTACTTTATTAAGATGATCTCTAGATTTAGTATTATTTTCTATCTCTTCAACCGCTTCTTGAGTCGAGAGTTGTTGTTCTTCTGTAAATGATTGATTGGGCAGCTTTGATAATAAGCTCTTGAATTCTAGCTTGTGAAACAGATCAAATACTTTCTTGCGATCATATTCGTGCAAGGCAGCATCTTGTAGCCTAAACTCTATCTCCACATCGCGCTTGATGGTCGATAATTCCAAGCTCAAGTAGGCATTGTCCTTGCCGGCCTCAAGTTTTTTGGCTAAAGCTGGCTTGATCTCATCTAGATGTTCATACATATTGTCGAGAGTTTTGTATTGCTCGACTAGCTCTGTAGCTCCTTTATCGCCTATACCGGCAACTCCTGGTATATTGTCGCTGCTATCCCCTTTGAGAGCCTTATATACAATGAATTCTTTCGGCGTCACACCATATCGCTCATGTACTGCAGATGGATCGTACATAAACGTATCTGTAAAGCCTTTACGCATAGTGTATACACTGACCGTATCACTCACTAGCTGCAATTCATCCAGATCACCAGTCACTACCACTACATCGTGCGTTTTCTCGTAGTTTTTGGTAAGTGTGCCTATGATGTCATCTGCCTCATAGCCCGGTGATTCGATCAAAGGTATATTAAATGCACTTACCACGTCTTTAGTAAGCGGCATCTGCTCATACAGCTCGTCTGGAGCCTTTACACGGGTGGCCTTGTAGTCTTTGAACTGATCATGCCGAAACGTCTTACCAGGGGCATCCCA
>DAOLHK010000018.1:0-9680 GCA_035329105.1 Candidatus Saccharimonadota bacterium
GCTATAGATTTCTTATCTAGAAAAAGTGGCTATCAGATTAAACCATTCTTGGCATCTAAAGAACAGATACTTGCCTGGGTAAATCGTTATCAATCTAATCTAGGTACAGAAGTGAAAGAAGTACTTGGAGACCAGGGTGATGGACTTATCCAAGATAAAAAGAAGTTGGAACATTTTGGTGAGGAGGATTCAAAAAAACTTAAGACTATTGTTCAGGATGCACCTATCACTAGAGCACTAAATTCTATTCTTGAGTATGCTATTAATGCTCATGCTTCAGATGTACATATCGAACCAAGGGAGAATGAGCTCAAGATACGATTCCGAGTGGACGGTATTCTTCAGGAAGTTATGTCTTTGCCAAAAACAATAGAACCTGCTTTAGTATCTCGAATAAAGATTTTGTCCAAACTAAAAATTGATGAACATCGTATGGCACAAGACGGGGAAGCTATTTATAGAGTGGGCAACAAAGAGGTAGACCTACGGGTAGCAATTGCGCCTATTACATACGGTGAGCAGGTAGTTATACGGCTTCTAGACAAATCAAATGATCTATTCAAGCTAGCAAGCCTAGGGCTTATCGGTCGCAACTATGAATTAATTCAAAGAGGCATGAAGAAGCCTCATGGTATGATTCTATCGACTGGTCCAACTGGCTCAGGAAAGTCTACGACCCTCTACGCTATTATCCAAGAGATAATGAGTCCAAAGATCAATATCATTACCCTAGAAGATCCCATCGAATACAAGATGGCGGGGGTCAATCAAATGCAGGTCAACAATGACGTTGGTCTTACATTTGCATCTGGCTTACGTTCTATATTACGTCAAGACCCCAATGTAATAATGGTGGGGGAGATAAGAGACCATGAGACTGCTGATCTTGCCGTGCAGTCATCATTGACTGGCCACTTGGTTCTCTCAACTCTTCACACCAATAGCGCTGCAGGCGTATTACCAAGGCTTCTAGACATGAAGATAGAACCATTTCTCATTGCCAGTACTATCAACACATGTATAGGGCAACGATTGGTTCGTAAGATATGTGAAAAATGTAGGCAGCCTTACAATGCTAGTCCGACAGCAGTTAAGATGATCAATAATATCGTAGGGCAAGTCTTGCCAAAGAATCAGCAAGAAGTCCAGTCCAAAGCCGCATCATTGGGGCTGACTAATTTGCCAATATACTCACAAAACGCTTATACTTTATATAAGGGGAAGGGTTGTAGTGAATGCCAAGAGGGCTACAGTGGTCGGTCAGGCCTATTTGAGGTATTTGAGATGAATGGCGCTATGGAGCAACTATTGCTTACACACGCCACGACAAGCTCTATACAACGACAAGCACAGGCCGATGGCATGCTAACGATGCAACAAGACGGGATACTCAAGGTTTTGAGTGGCATCACTACACTGCAAGAAGTTGCTCGTGTAGCATCAGATTATTAAAGGAGAAATATGAATCCTAAAGTTCCAAGAATAGAATCCTATCTTGAAGAAGTGATAAAGCGTAAAGCTTCCGATCTTCATATACAAGTAGGTTTGCCCGCTATGCTTAGAATAGACGGTAAGTTGGTAAAGGTTGAAAATGCCGAAGTACTCAACGAAAAAGCTATAGAAGATCTTGTATATGGACTTATTGATGCCAAGCAGAAGGAAATACTTACGAGCAAAAGAGAATTGGATTTTTCATTTGCATTTGGAGATATCGCTAGATTTAGAGTCAATGCTTTTCATGAAAAAGGCTCTCTTGCTGCTGCAATGCGACTCATACCTACTAAGATAAGCACTATCGAGGAATTAGGTTTACCGCCAATTGTTGGTGAGTTTACCAATCTGCCAAGAGGCTTGGTCCTGAGTACAGGACCTACAGGCTCAGGTAAATCTACCACACAAGCAGCCATGATTGACCTAATCAATTCTACTAAGAATCTGCACATCATAACCATTGAAGACCCGATAGAGTTTCAACATCATCACAAGCAATCTATTGTGGTCCAAAGAGAAATTCATTTTGATACTATGAGCTTCGGTACTGCATTGCGTTCATCTTTGCGAGAAGATCCAGATGTTGTGCTGATAGGTGAGATGCGAGACTTAGAGACTATAGCTACTGCTATTACTGTGGCTGAGACTGGCCATTTGGTACTAGCAACACTTCACACCAATGGGGCTGCACAATCTATAGATCGTATGATAGATGTCTTCCCAGAGCACCAGCAGCAACAGATCCGTATACAACTTGCTGGTGTACTCCAGGGCATTATCAGTCAGCGCCTCATACCTATGGTAGGAGGCGGTAGGCTCGCTGCAGCCGAGATATTGGTCGCTACAAGTGCAGTCAGAAATCTCATACGAGAAGCCAAGACTCATCAAATAGATGCTGTTATCCAGACTAGTTCTCAGCTTGGTATGCAGTCCATGGATGGCACATTAGCTACTCATGTTCACTCTGGAAAGATTAGTTATGAAGAAGCCAAAAACTATGCTGTAGACCCTGCAGAATTCGAACGACTGATGAGGCGATAGATGATAGAGTTTCAATATACGGCCAAAGATAAGAAATCCAATGAGGTAGTAAAAGGTAAAATATCGGCAGACAGCCAAATGGCAGCTGCTGATATTCTCAATTCCAAGGACTTATATCCTATCAAGATTACCAAAGGTTCCAAGCAGTCACTGTTTGGCGGTATCAGGCTACTCAACAAAATTAAAGACAAGGATTTGGTATTGTTTACACGTCAGCTTGCCACTCTAGTCAATGCCGGTTTGCCTATCAATCAAGCTCTAACTACTGCAACCAATCAAGTCAATGACAAAAATTTTACTGAAATACTTGAGAAGATTTCTGCATCGGTAGAAGGAGGCCAAACTCTTGCCGATTCGTTTGCCCAATATCCAGAGATATTTAGTAAAGTCTATACCAATCTAGTGCACGCAGGTGAACAGTCCGGCACCCTAGATGATACATTACAAAGACTTGCTGAATTACAAGAGAATCAACTCAAACTATCAAGAAAGATCCGCGGTGCACTGATATATCCAGTAATAGTACTGGTAGTAATCATTATAGTTTTGATATATATGCTATCTACCGTAATGCCTCAGATATCCAACCTCTATACTGAGCTCAACAAGCCATTACCACTACTTACTCAGCTGACAATTGGATTCTCAGGGTTGGTGACTACTTTTTGGCCTATTACTATACTGCTAATCCTAGCAACTGCTATTGGTATCAGAGCATATTTCAGGACTCCAAATGGTATTAGAAATTGGCATCGACTCAAGCTCAAGCTTCCTGTGATAGGTATATTGTTCAAGAAAGTATATATGGCTCGATTTAGCCGCACTATGAGCAGCCTCGTCAATTCTGGGGTTCCCTTGCTCGAAGCCCTGTCTATTAGTGCCGACTCTATCAACAATGTGATACTAGCAGATATAGTAAAGGGAGCATCGGAAGATGTCAGGAGTGGTAAATCTTTGTCATCTGCACTGAGTAAGAATGAATATTTCTTGAAGCTTGTACCGCAGATGATCAAAGTAGGTGAAGAATCTGGCACGCTTGGTGAAATGCTTGCCAAGATAGCTACATACTATGAAGAAGAGGTAGATCAGGCTGTCAAGAATCTTAGTACAGTGATAGAACCGATATTGATAGTGATTTTGGGCGGGATGGTGTTTTTCATAATACTTGCAATACTATATCCGATATATAGTCTTGTAGGCGAGGGTATTACACCTCCTAGCACTACACCATCCAGTACTAGTCAGCCTAGATAATTATTGACAATAAAGTGCTTATGCTACAAAATAAGTATTAACAACTAAATTAACCCCCGGTAGTTTATACCATCCTAAGAAAGGTAGAAATATACAAAATGAAAAAATTATCAAACAAAGGATTTACACTGATAGAGGTAGTAATAGTGCTTGCTATAGCTTCGCTTATAATGGTGATTGTATTCTTGGCGGTACAAGGTGCTAATAGGGCTCAAAGAGACACAGCCAGAAAGAACCAAGCCAATCAAATACTTGCAGCAGCACAACAGTTCGCAGCAAATAATAGTGGTAAATTCCCACAAAATCAAGCAGAAGCCCAAACTCTATTTACAGAATATCAAGCCCCAAATACTGGTTTAACCGCAACTAATTCTCAGTATGCACTAGGGAAGGCTTCCAATGAGGAAACAGCCTATCTATTTATGTCAATCGGAAAATGTCAAGATGGAGCAGTTGTATCTAGTTCACCATCTAATTCTTTTGCAGTTTCAATTTATCAAGAAGCTGGCGGGGCATACTGTATTTCAGATAAACAATAATTAACCTAAAAAAAGGCTCTAAGTATAGAGCCTTTTTTGATTTGCCAACACTCAAATTTTCCTAGATAATATGCTTATGAATATTGTTACATTGTTATTTTTTGTAATAGGTCTTGCTATGGGCAGCTTTGTAAATGCATGGGTTTGGCGTACCAAAGAAGAGAAGAGTGTAGTCAAGGGTCGTTCGATGTGCCCAGATTGTAAGCATCAGCTATCTGCGCTTGATAATATACCTGTAGTTAGTTACCTGTTACTTAGAGGTAAGTGTCGCTATTGCAACAAGACTATTTCTATTCAATATCCGTTGGTTGAGATCATTACCAGCCTTTTGTTTGTCGCTATATACCTATACTTCGCTCCAAATAATATGTATATGTGGTTCCAGGTCATAGCTTGGTGCATAGTTACAGTACTGTTGGTGGCAGCATTTGTGTATGATCTGCGCTGGATGATACTGCCTGACAAGTTTACTCTTCCTGTGATAGCTATAGCTACAGTGTTATTAGCAGTACAAGTATGGCAGTTTGGTATAGCATCGATATATGCTCAGCTGATAGCTACAATCGTATTTGCTGGACTATATCTGGTTATTTGGGTTGTCTCCAAAGGTAAGTTGTTGGGGGGAGGGGATATACGCTTGGCAGTACTAATGGGGCTGCTGCTGTCTGTGTCGCAGCTCTTGGTCGGTGTGTTTGTAGCATATGTGATTGGTGCACTAGTGGGTGTGACTCTGATAGCTATCAAGCTCAAGAAACGTACTGACGCTGTACCACTGGCTCCATTTTTGATATTTGGCTTATATTTTGGATTATTTTTCGGCAATCAGATAAGTAGCTGGTATCTTTCTATGATCTAGTCTATAACTCGTACAACCATAAGTGATATAATACAATCAATGAAAAACAAGACAAATGCTTTAGGATTCTCACTGATAGAAGTGACTATAGTTATGGCTTTATCACTGGTGTTAATAGGCATGGTGGCGGGTATATATAATCTCAGAAAAGGCCTAGAAACCGATGATGCTCTAAAGCAAATTGCCTCAGTAATACAGACTATCCGAAATGAAGCTCAGAAGGGACAAGGACCTACAACCGACGTAGAAAGAGAAATAATAGCCAGCAAACCTAATAGTGAGTTATTCGGACAAGCTATTGGTTTTGGAAACAAATGTTATGTTATTCCTAGTGATCCTAGAGACCTAGATCCAGCCAATCGTAGTGAGAAGTCTTGTCTGTATGTAATCAAACTAGCAAGGGAAATAGGTAACAATAATATATATGCTTATGGTGCATACAAAGTAGATGTGCCTTACAACATGGCTTTCAACCTTATAAATACTGGAACTAGCTGCGGTACTGATCTCTCTTGTTATGCAAAGCCACAATCAGTTGGATATAACAATCTCAGCACTTCTCCTATATCTAGCACTGTCAGTGGTGATCCGGTAGGTATTGTGGTGCGCAATGGTAGTGGTGCTATGTATGTGTTTAATGGCAATCTGGCTACTCTCAACTTGGCTGCTGATCTTAGTAATTATACATCATCACAGGGGCTAGAAAGACAAGGTAAATTAAATCTTGTATTGGCCCAAGTAGCCGATAAATCAGATAATGAACTTAAAACTTCTAGTACTTGGCAAGTCGCAAATCCTAGATATTTCTTATCAATCGATCTGACAGGTAGAAACACCACTTCTGTAAAAAGAGGCAATTCTTTCAAATGAGAACTATAAAAAATACTTACAATAACGGCGATACTCTGATAGAGGTAATATTTGCATTTGCTATACTGGCTACAATTATTGGTTTTGCTTTTACCGGTGCTATACAAGCTCGCAAGACTGCACTAGCTGCCCAACAACGCACTCAAGCCGTGTTTCTGGCTCAGTACCAATCCCAATCCCTAAAGGCCTACAGAGATAGCTTGCCGTGGGACGATGGAGTAGGATTTCCGAATTTTATTGGAATAGGGAATAATAATGGTGCCGCTGTTATTGATGGCACTCCGACGTCATTTTATTGCATGGCAAAAGTAGGTAGCCAGACACCACCCTTGCCCCAAGTGCAACAATGGATACTTATTAAAAATGACAATACAAATCCAAGTTGTCCAGACACTACCCTGCAACCATCACCGTCCGAGAAGGTCGTACAGACAAGATTTAAGTGCATCAGTCCTTCGGGCAATACACTACCCAAGGATTGTGATATATTGCGCGCTACAGTTGAGATAAAGTGGATAGACCCATATGGCAAAGAATCAAGTGTAATCAATTTGGTAAATTTAGCGAAGAAATTTTGATATGAATAAGAGATACTCCAAAACTAGTAATGAAAATAACATATCCAAAGGTTTTACACTTATAGAATTGTTGTTTGCCACTGTTCTATTGGGTGTGATGTTTACCATGGCTATCACGACATTTATAGGTGTATTTCGGTTTTATACTTGGGCTGGTACTACGCGGGTGAACCAGCAAAATTCTCGCCAGATAATGGATGACATAGGCAGGCTGATAGCATCACGCACAGTAAATACTGGAGCTAGTACTTATGATACTTCAACGGGTACATATTCTGACCTATGTCTGATAGGAGATACAGAGAAAGTTGATGGTTCAAAACAGGGTAATGTAAAGATTTACTTGGGCTCCATCGACGGAAATCCTACCAATAAAATTAATGTAAAAACGTATCCAGATGAAGATACTGACTGTACAGATCCTTTCGCTAGTAATAAAGAAATTTCTAGCACAACCAATACTAAAGTCACAAGGCTAGAGTTTGTAGTTGTATATGGCGCCCTTAATAACGGTATCTACAATGACATTTCGACACGACAATATCTCAAGGAAAGCGTTGAATATTCTATAGATGTTATAAATGGTGAGCCAGAACCGGACAATAATTGTAGGGAGGGAGATAATTTTTGTGACAAAGTCACATATACTTCTGTTGCAACTGAGTGATAAGCACAACAAGATTGCGAATAAGCCACATACAGTATAAAATATGGTTAATATGCTTCAGAGCCACAAAAGAAATACAAGATATCATCCCAAGGGTGCCACATCGTTACTCATAGTAGTAGCTATGTCTTTAGTGTTTATAGTCATTATTAGCGGTCTTACGGCATTATCGATAAGAGAATCCCGGCAAGCACTAAGTACTGACTTATCCAATCGTGCCTTAGCAGCAGCAGAATCGTACGTCAAAGAAACAGCTCAAGAAATCATCGAGAACCCAACTCTAACAGATGATATCTGCAATGAGCGTGATAATACCATAAAACTCTCTGAAGATGCTGAGAATTATACTGAGATTACATGCAAGACAGTGTCTGCCGGAGGAACGGTGATAGAAAGAGAGGTAGATCGGGATAGAACCTCAATAGTCTATGGTGTCAAAGGAGATTATAATATGACATTTAAGTGGGGTAAGTTAGAGACATGTGAGAAGGGAACATCTGGACCACTCTCAGATTATATAGATCTGGACTTAGCATATGGGACATATAGAACACAATGTAGTCCGCCAGCTATTTTAGAACTAATGTTTTTTAGCTGGCAAGATTCATCTCTAAATGCAATAAATGGTATTACGCCCAAAACAGTACTGATTATGCCAAAAGCAACAGTTCAAGAAGTCAATACAGGCAAGCCAAGTGAATTCAATAATGCCGTAACCGATAATACATGTACCAGTGCAGTAGGGGTGGATGGTTATCAATGCAGCTTCAAGCTAGATTTATCAGCTTATCTTGGTACCAACGCCAATTCCAACGTGGCAATACTGGTAAGACCTAGATATAAAGATACAAGTTACCAAGCAGAGTTCAATAAAAATGGCGTACCCCAATCGGTACAATCAAATACTGCACTGATCGATGTGACTGCAAGAGTGGGTGATTATTATCGTAGAGCTAGGGGCCAAGTGCAACTAGGTAGCATACAGAATACCAACGCTATATCAGATGTGCTATATTCTTATGAAAAGATTTGCAAGAGAATGACAGTGGGTCAAGATTTTGCCCAACTAAGTAATAACGAATGTAATTAGTCTCCTACATTTCCAGAATGAAATTTTTGATGAGCCTTGCGTAGTTGTGGGTCAGTTACGTGAGTATAGACCTGGGTAGTAACTATATTGGTATGTCCCAGCAGACTCTGTACACTGCGTAAATCGGCACCATTGGTAAGTAGATCTGTAGCAAAACTATGCCGGAGTGTATGAGGTGTTACATGCTTGGCAATACCGGCTTTTTTGGCATAGCGCTCAACTAAGCGCTGTATTGAGCGCACTGTCAGTCGTGTATATTCACCTTTGTTGAAATCTGACTTGGTACCTCGATAATGTATAAATAGCGGGGCATAGTCATCTTGTCGGGCTTCTAGGTATCTAATAAGTACCTCAGCTGCTGATTCACTTAGGTATACCGGCCGGTCTTTTTGACCCTTGCCACGTATAGAGAATTCACCAGTCTTGAAATTGAGATCATCCTTGTTGAGTGCTGCTAGCTCAGATACCCTAAGTCCAGTAGAGAAGAGTAGCTCTACGATAGCTAGGTCTCTGAGGCCCATTACATCACTAGTGTCGATTGCTTCAAATAGCATTGTGATTTCCTCGATATTGAGAAAGCTCACTTGTGGACGGGTGCTGGTAGCTAGTTCTATTTTTTCCGGAGCAAGGCTATCAATATCGCGACGGGCAAGGTACTTCAAAAAGCTGCGCATGGCTATCAGATGGTAGTTCTGCGTGGCTTTGCCCATAGTACGGCCATCTTCACTGGTATGGCGATTGAGCCACTGACGCCACTTGGAAATAGTCTGAGAAGTTATCTTGGAGACTTTGATATCATCAGTAAATTCTATAAATCTATTGAGGTATAGGCTATAGTTCTCAATAGTCTTGAGGCTTCGACCTTTTTCAACTTCCAAATATTCCAAGAAATCGCTCATGTATTCACTAAACATAACTGCATTATATATTGTGCGACATGTATGAAGCAAATCAGTGCATCATTGAGTTTTCAGGTAAAAATTGCTACAATGTAGCTCAAATGAATAAGCAAAATAACTATGATGTAGTGGTGGTAGGCGCTGGACACGCTGGCTGCGAGTCAGCAATAGCTAGTGCCAAAATTGGTGCCAAAACATTACTAATTACAGGCGATCTGACTAAAGTCGCTTCTTTGCCGTGCAATCCGTCGGTCGGTGGTCCGGGTAAAGGTCATCTAGTACGCGAGATAGACGCACTAGGCGGAGTAATGGGCAAGATAGTAGATAAGTCTGCTATACAGCTCAAAGAGCTTAATACCGGCAAGGGCCCAGCTGTTCGAGCCTATCGTGCTCAG
>DAOLHK010000019.1:0-9220 GCA_035329105.1 Candidatus Saccharimonadota bacterium
CTCCAGGGCCTGTTCAACAGTTTGCTGTGAATAATCCAGTCTATTGGGGGTCATAGTAGGTATTATACCTAAAAATACTTATGGTTTATACACAGACGAGTTTTTAAAGCATAAGCTATATAATACTTGACAATAACTGTCAAGTTTTGTATAATCCTTTTGGTTAAATACGATAGATTAGAGCCTTCAAGAAGCATCAAATTGGCCTAAATATCGTAGTAAGTGAGGCTAATGATGAGTAAAAAAATTGCATTTTATAAATACCTAATATTAGTTGGGATATCTACTACTATACTTAGCTTTGGCGCATCATACAGCTTCATTCATACTCAAAGAGCAATTGCCGAACGACAAGCAATTGTCATGCAAGAGTCAAGTCTGTCTCAATCGCTTGCTCCAGCTATAGTGGTCAAAGAAAACACTAAGCCGATAAATATCTTGGTGCCTTCAGTAGACCTATCCCTACCTATAGAGATTGGCAATTATGATTACCAAAGTCATTCTTGGCCCATCAATGACACCTCAGCATTTTACGCTAGCGTTACTTCCCCGCTCAATACATCTGCCGGACAGACAGTCCTATATGCTCACAACAAGAATAATCTGTTTGGCAAAGTCAAGCAGCTGAAGAACGATGATTCCATCATCATTATCGATGACACCAATCAAAAGTTTACTTATTCACTTAGCCGCAGAAAGATAGTCAAGCCAAATGATACAGCTGTGTTTTATGAGAAGTCTGACAAACCCACTCTAGTACTCATTACTTGTGATGGTTTGTTTGATGAAAACCGCGAACTGATATATTTTACTCTTACTGGCGCTAGCAAATAATTATTTTACTTCTCGCTCCACTACAATTGTACATTCTGTCACTAGTGCAGCAATTGCCCCAACAGCAGCTAGAGGCGGTGCCAATACAGCGCCTACTACTCCTACTGTAAGTGGCAACTCCACTATACTCTTGCCTTCTTTGTTGCGGATGATAATTCTTCGGATATTTCCTTCAGCTATCAATGATTTGACCTTTTTGAGCAAATCTTCACCATTGACTTTAAATTCTTCAGTGTTTTTTTGTTTGGTCATAATATCTCCCTAAATTTATGTCTATATTATACTCCTAGGACGTTATTGTTCACATATTAATCAATTTATAACAAGTTTTTATATATATCGAGTTTTTGAAGCTTTTTTATTTCTTCAGTGATGGATTGGTATATTTGCTCTGCCTTTTCAGTATTGTTTTCTTTGGAATTTGGGCTGATATCTTTAATATTCCATACCAAATATTTGGTATTGGTTAGATCTATCATTTTCTTGGCATCCGCCAGAATAGTCTGAGACATAAATATCACCAAAGTTGATGAATCGATATTTCGTTGGGTGGTTTGCACCCATTTTTTCTGATGATCTTCTAGCCCATGTTGCTTCATCAGTGCTTTGGCATGATGCGATATACTGCCAAATAACTTATGGTCGGCCATTATACCGCTTGATATTATTTTGATGCCCTCAGAATGTTTGGCCAGATATTCTCTAGCGATACGACTGCGGAAGACATTTCCACGACATACAAAATGTATCGTTGGATGCATGAATTTGATAGCTTCATCGAGCGAGAATTTCCAGTAGCTATAAAACGGCGTTATCCTACCTAGTCGCGCTATGCGATGATAGCTAACCAATCGCTTGGCTTTTGATTCGGGCAAGAAATAAATCTTGGATGTTTCACTATCTTGTAACTTGGTATTTGATATCGGACTGCGCAATTTGATGACATAGGTGTGCAGAATAGTTTTGGAAGTTTTGTTGAGTTTTTTGTAGTGTTTATTGTATCTTCTTTTGTTTATATAAATCACTTCGCTGGGTTCTACATGTATCCCAAGCTCTTCTTTAGTCTCACGTATTATGGCTTGTAAGGGCTCCTCAGCGCTATTGACAGCACCACCAACTGAGAGCTCAATCATATCTGGATTCATCACGATACTCAGAGATCTTTTCTGAGCAATGATCTTATGATCTTTGGTAATGATAATGGCGTGAACTGAATTGTGCCATAGACCCCTATTGCAGATATCATCCAGAGTAGTTTTTTCTCCAGTTTTATTGCCATTTTCGTCTAATACATCTACCAGTTCCATTTGTGACTTATTATAACATCGCCTATGGCATTGTGGTTGTGTTATAATACTTTCAAATACTAATAACACAATACTTTGGCAAAAAAACGAACTAGTAAAAATACATCCAAGATAACCAAGCGCTCCAATATGAAGCGTTGGCAAATACTCTTGGGCATAGCATTAATTGCTGTTGTCGGAATAGTGGTGGTTTTTATCTCAAATGCAGCTACACCTCCGCGGTCAGTGAAGGATTTTGGCGCTGTTGGTGATGGCGTAGCAGACGACACTGTTGCCATTCAGACTGCAATTGATACAGTGTCCGCATCTGGAGTAGCTGCCAATCAAGCTCAAGAACTTAGATTGCCAGCCGGTACATACAAGATTACCAGGCCTTTACTAATGAAGTCATTTGTACAGTTTCGTGGGGCTCCAGGACAAACCATTATTTTACAAGGCAGCACTCGACAAGGCGAAAAGAGTCATATCATTCTTGGGGATGCTCATCCTTGGGCCTTCAATCCTGCTAATGATCTTCCTGACCTGAAGCGCACATTCACCAATATGAATGCTACATATATACCCAACGGCAACAAACCCAGACCACAAGACAAAATTTGGCCTAGGGGCGCCAACACAATAACGTTAGATAACCCTGAAGACGCAGCCAGACTCAAAGTAGGAGAAATAGTTTGTGTTCGCTCAACTGTTGGCCTACCATTTGGTGATGCTATTCAGCCCGACTTTGTGCAATTCACTAAAATTGTAAAAATCAATGGTAACAAACTGGAATTTGCTGACAGGTCACTGAACAAAATAGAAGACCCTCAGGTATGTAAAATAGAAGGAAGAGACCCACATATTACTAATGTCACAGGTCAAAACACTGACTGGTATGCAGCGCAATGGGTAGAAGTGTCTGGGATTACCTTCAGAGGAGGCGATCTTGGGATTGATAGAGGACTTTGTTATAGCTGCTTTATCAAACAAGTCAACTTTGAAGACCTGATCACACCAATGGCAGTAAATGCCATGGTCAAAACAATTTTTTCAGATATCAATGCATCATACGGCGGTCGTGGACTGGAAGTGAAAATGGCTTCATCTAAGTCTACATTTAAGAATATCAATCTCAAATATCGCCCTGGTCCCTGTCCTTCACCTGCTCAAGGTACCGACTGTAATCCTCCCAATTTCAACGCTGTTTGGCCTATAGACACTGGGGAACGTTCCGAAAATATAGTATTTGAGAATATTAAAGTAGATGACAGGGGTTCTAGGCGTAATAAAGCAATATATTCCATAGGAGATGCCAGGGACGTAACTCTCAGGAACTCGAATATAACTGTCGACGGTGGAGCCAATCGTGAAGCTGTGTTAGAAATCCGCGGCAACTATTACCTTGGATATGATTATCAAAAATATCCCACCGAAAATTTTATATTCAAAGACAATTCTTTTACTATGCTTACTCCTTCTACGCAGTTAGCCTTGCTAGGAGACAAGCTCAAAAGAACGGGTCCACAGTTTCAAATTAACAATATAGTTTTCACCAACAACAGCTGGAGAGGGGCATCTACAACTTCCGGTATTGCTTACCGTGCCTTAAATCAAGTAACTAATTGGTCAATTAATGGTGATAAATTCAATGGAACAGCAAGTAGCATTATTGCTGAGAGTGGAAGCCAACCACCTAGAGAAAGCGGAATTCAATACTAATTAAACTTTGAGTTTGTAATACCGAGTTGAAAATTAACCACATTTTAGATATGCTATATTGCAGTTTTGTACCTCAACAAGATTGGTGAGTGATGCGAATCTTCATGATCAACTTCGTTTCGATATACATGCTATTTGGTGCCTTCCTCGGCTACTCAGCGCTCAAATGGACAGAAAACGATCAGCCTCGACGCTACATCTCTGAGCCGGCTAGTGAACATCTCGAGTTCTTTCTGTTTATGACATTTCTATGGTTCCCGTTCTTTGTTGGCCTTGGTGCTCTTGCCATAGCCTCAAGACCACACAAGACTGGAAATCATCATGCCTGATACGTTTACCGGCTGGACCATGTTGTATCTCGTAGTTGCCATGATGCTAAGCGTAGTGGGATTTTGCCACCTGCAATGGCAACTCAAAATAACACCCAAACACTTCAATTCACAGCAAGAAATCGCAGAAGCGATGCGCGTAAGATTGCTTCTGGCTACTACTTGGCCATTAGTGACATTTGTAATTGTAGCAACACTGGCATTGGCAGCGATGTTTTATCTCAGTGAAGCTTACGATGAAGTTACAGCCTCCAAAGCAGTGTCAAATAATTTTCCATCTGACAATCCTGGAAAAACACTTGTGCGAGAGAGCGATGAGCTACTTAGTGAAGATGATCTACCCCCAGATGATCGAGTGGCTCTATATGAACTGCGTCGTGATATCGCACGATATGAGACCACCAACGAGCTAGACAGCTAATATCTATTCGTAGATTTTCCTAAACTCCTTGAAATATTTCAGGGAGTTTATTTGTTTATGATATAAATACTAAAAAGAGTATAATATAAGTAACATTATTTAAGTATTGGAGTATATTATGGATCTGTTTCAAGCAATTTATTGGGTAGTAGCCGGACTTGTCTGGATAGCTATTGCATTTTGGCCTGCTAGAGTTGCTGGTCGCAAGGGACATAGCTTTATTGGCTATTTTATCTTTAGTCTTTTCTTCTTTCCCGCAGCTGTCATAACGGCCTATGTAGTAAAAGACCGCAGCCATCTATCGTAATTATAACAAAATTAAATCCCCTACTTATGTGTAGAAGATTTATCAAGATAAAATTATAATCTGAGTCCTCTTCTGGCAATCTCTTCTGATAGAGCTCGCTCGTTGGCCCCTCTGGTAGATGTCCAGCCAGGATTTTTCTTGCCAGCGCGTTTGAGCTCCAACAACTCATCGTCACTGAGCTTGGCAAACCGAGCCTGATAATCGATATAGCTTTGTTGGGGATTGGTAGTCTTGAATTTTGCCATTTTCATCTCTTTTCGTAGGTGCTTGGTCAATAATATCGACCAGTCTTTGGTAGGTAAGGATCGATAGATTCATTATAGCATTATTACTTAATTGAAAACCCGACCTGCCTCCTCTAGGGTTAGAGGGGACAGGCCGGTGGATTGCTAGCAGCCAGAGGTGCTGATGGGCACCCTCAGCTGGTTGGAGACGATGGACTTGTGGTAGCCCTCCTCGGGATTTCCCATCACCACATCGTACACCAGGGTGAACTGACTGAACCGAGCGCCGAGCTCTCGCAGGTTGCACTCGGTCAGGCGCTCTTGGTCGATCTCACCTCGGCCGTACTGACCGTTCTGGAACTCCCAACCGGAGATGAGCGTTTCCGAGTATCCATCGATCGAGAACTCTTCCTCATAGGGGAACTCTCGGGTCACGATGAACCCCGGCTGATCGCCCGAATGCAGGTAGTCGTCCATCGAGTCTTGCTGGAGACCATCGATCTCTGCTTGAGTCGACTGGATGTTGACGTCAGCATGGAGATGTTCGATGTACACCTCGGTGTTCTCAGGAGCCCTGACCAGCTCGACGCGGATACGGAGTGTCTTGCTGTCGGTGATGCGCCACGAATCGATGTCGTAGCTGGTCGAGTAGACCATGCGGACTTCGACTGGAGACGCTCCTCCTGCCTCGTCGATGACGGTGTTGATGCTGTAGTTGCCACCTTCGAGGTCGTTGTTGAGTACACCGATGCCTTGTTCGTGCTGAGTGTCTTGCGACTGCTCAGGCCCACTGGAACAACCCACAGCGATCAGCAGGAGCATGATCACGAGGGCTAAGATTGCAGGTACGTGCTTTTTCATTTCTCGATCCTTTGGTCGACGAAAAGCTATAACTACAGCATTATATACTATATTGGTCTATTAGTCAATATTTAATAAAACCATTTGATTGTACACATACAAAAAGGTCAAGAAAACGATATTTGTAATCTTGACCTAGCTATTTTTATGACCTCTCACGAATGAGTCGTAGTTGAGCTTCGCGCAAGTACGCTATTTCTGATCTTGCTAGTCGCTGCGTCCTGCTGCCGGGCAATGCCCCTATACAGTCACCGACATAGCCGTGTGCAACCGAAGGAGAGATATCGCCAGAAAGTGCAGCTGCAAGCATGCCATTGGCTCTGCGCCGACGACGCTTTGACGGGAACATACGTCCTGTCTTATCTAGCATTACACCAGCTATCTCGATGGGACCTTTGGAGATATCTAGATTCACTCTTGTCTTATGATCGGCTATATCAAAGCCAGCAGCCCATACGACCTCGCGTATCACCCTGCGCTTAGCCTTCCCTATTGGCTCAGTCGACGAGAATGTAAGATCATCAAGATATCGAGTGTAGGTTATACTAGTGTCTTGCAAGAACTGAAAAAACCCTGGTATCTTTCGGAGTCCAGCCAACCTATCGTCGACGGACTTCGACGTATATAGATTGAAGAGGTATGGCGCCGAGGCAGCACCGGTGATGATGCCGCCATCGGTCAAGAAACACCATTGCTGGAGCCACTCTACCAGTTCACTTAGCGGCCTAGAGACCAAATGCCTGGATTCTTTTCGCAATATTGCAGCAACTTTGGCGACTTCGAGTGCTTGATACGCCGATCGAATGTCTATGGTGTAGAAGTACCTATTGCCAATATGTGGAGCTAGATTGGTCCTCGTACTCTTACCTGACATACCGCCGTGTGCAAAAGACATCGATATATTTAGACTGCTGAGCCAAGCAAGAAGATCAGCTTGCAGCATCTTCATCGGCTCGTTCGGCAGGTAGATGATGCGGCCCTTGGGACCTTGTGACTTTCGAAAAGCCGGCTCTTCACCACCATCTTCGAGTTTTGGAACAAAACGATCTAAGTAACAAGCGCCCGTAAGAGTCGCTTTATCGTTAGGCACGACTGCCTCCTACTGTCTGGTCGATTTGCGGACGTTTTGTTATAAGAAGGTACTGTATTGCACTAGCGAGAGAGAGGTCCAAGGCAGCAGTTCATCATCCTTTCGAATGTTCACATACTTGCCAACCAAGTGTGCGCCCCTGGTCGTACCTATAGACTTCTCTCACTAGCGATCGCGCCACGGGAGACGCTCGAACCCTGCACTCGTCGTTCGCATCGATCCTCCGACAGAGCCCAGCGGACCCGGTCAGAACCTCGAGCAGCGAAGAACGTGGGTCACCCCGACAAGGTTCAGCAGCGCAGTACCCGGGCTACGTAGGTAGACCGACACCCGGTAGGGCCGGCCTGTACCAGTCACATCGGTGACTGGCCGTTAAACACATGCGCACCTGTGTCTCTACTACGACAAGCTCTCCTCGAGCTCGTCTAGAACATCATACTAAATGTATTGACTATCTAAAACCACAAGAGGTATCACAATTACCCGATCAACTTGAATCATACCTATTACACTTTGATTTCTAGACCTATTTGCACCCTGTTACCAACCTCTATTCCCTCAGCCTTACGCACTTCGACCTTTAGGGGCAGCATGTAGCTAGATGACTTGGTGTCGGTAAATATCGAAGTCTGCCAGCTGGTTTGACCGATAGTTACTCGCACCCGCAAAGAGCCGAATCCGGCCTTGTGATGACCATGCTCGAAGTCTATCTCTCTGGCTATAGATTTGGGTAATGTCACGTAGTACCACGCCGCCTCTCCTAGATAAACTCTGACTTTTGTCTCAAAACTATACATTATCTTAAGTATAGCAAATCTTAACTTAAAATTATTGGCACTCTTGACATGAGAGTGCCAATTTGGCTATAATAAATTTGTAAAGCATAACACTTTACGAGAATTAATAAATACATGGAGGTGTAATATGGCAAATATTATCAAATACGATCCTTTTGCCGAGCTCAACGCTTTGCAAAAGCAATTCTTTGGAGATGACTGGTTTACTCCAGTGAAATCTATGAATATACCTACTACCGATGTCTATACTGTAGACGACAAAGAGATGGTAGTTGAAGCACACTTACCAAAATTTGACCAAAAAGATATCGATATACATGTAGAAGATGGCTCATTGGTCATACAAGCCGAAAAGCGCGAAACCGAAAAAGACAAGAGCAAGAAGTATGTCGTCAGAGAAAGCTCTAGTAGCTTCTACCGTCGAATCAACTTGCCTCAACTAGCTGATGAGAAAAACATCGCAGCCGAGATGAGCTCTGGTGTGCTCAAAGTAAGCGTACCACTCAAATCTCTACCTGCTCCCAAGAAGATTGCTATAAAACCCGGCAAGTAAGCCTAGTAAGGGTCTTCCGCAAAAAGCCTCATACCAAAGAGGCTTTTTGTGTTGCTATGCAGCTCATGCCAAAATGATCGCTAGCAAATACAGTGCAGTTAGCGATATTGTGATGGGTACCATCACTTTGCGTTCTTTTTTGCTGCGCGAGGCTAGATTGAGTAGCACCCCGGTAGCAAAATATACTGTCAGTATCCACATGCCTGTATAGAGCCATGCTCTACTCGCGTTCGTTACTACTACTCCTGACCAAGCTAGTATTACCCATGCAAATATCACATACAGCAATATTGATGTAGCACTTGCCACCCTGAGCTTGTTAGGTAATACTTTGTTTTGGCCGCCCCAGGCATATTCGCCCAAAGGCTTACCAAGTATTAGTAAGAGTTGAAACACGCCAAGACCCAGTAATATCAGTGTCGCAAGTATAGCTACGAGTTGTATCATATAGTTCTTATTGTACCAAACAGCCGATATTATTTATCAGCTCTTTGATTTTTTATTTTTGAGATAGGCCTTCATCTGAGGTGTCAATTTGGGTACAAAAGTGATCTCAGTATTGATGGTTTTGTGGTTTTTATTGTTTGTCTTTTTCTGGGCAGACTGATATTTATCGTAATTATCCAATACCTCTTTTTGTATTTGTTTGGTAGTTTTGCCTTTGGTACTTACTAATGTTATGAGTCTTTTCATAAAAATATCCTTTCTATTTGCAACGAGAAGGATATCTTATGAACACACATCCTTCCCTTGCGGGCTAGGTTTGGCACCTTGATCACTCAGGTTGCCGGCAGGTCAT
>DAOLHK010000020.1:0-8773 GCA_035329105.1 Candidatus Saccharimonadota bacterium
GTTTTTCAGCTTTTTGTCATAAAATAGGTTCTAGCGGAGTTGTAAAACTTCTCCAGTAAGAAATCTCTAACTATTAAATATATCTAATTCTGAGAGTATAATAGACACAACACTTATGAATATTTTTAAAAAACTTAGCAAAGATTTAAAAGACCAGAATTTCTTCAAAGACAGTTGGTTGGTGGTGCTACTTATTATTACATTGATAGGTAATGCGTTTATCATTATATGGTCAATCACTCATATCAAGAATATCGGCATCGATATACCTGTGAGATTTACTTCTCTTTCAAACTTCGATCAATTAGGTGTATGGTATAGTTTGTACGAAATCACAATCATTACTGTGATTGTTACAATTATCAACTTATTTTTGGCAATTATTCTACACAAGAAGAACAGAATACTTAGCATCTTTTTGACCATTACGACACTTATGATAGTGATACTTGCGATTGCTATATTACTAGGCTTTACGGTGATAAAATATGGCGCAAACTAATACTGAAACAATAAATACAGCTACGAGCTATGTTGATTCAAGATGGTTTTATAGACTATTAGAGATTATTCCAGGCTCTATTACTTGGCTACTCTTATTATCTCCTATCATTTTGAGCTTTTTCTATCCAGTTGCGGTAGCCTACTTTATAATAGCTTTTGATATTTTTTGGTTGCTCAAATCAATCAGGATGAGCTTCTCTCTGGTACGCGGTCACCAGAAGAGTCAAGAGACAGAATCCATCAATTGGAGCAATAGACTACTGGAGCTTTCCAACGTCGAGAATTCACTAAAAAGTGCTAATAAGCATCTAGAACTAGCAATTGGTCGTAAAGCACCAAGGTCATATATCAAAAGCCTCAAGAAAGAAGTAGATAGGCTGCAGTTACTTGTTGATCACCAAGCTATATTGTTTGACCCCAAAAAGATCACTCATTGTATCATCATGCCATTGTACAATGAGTCAATTGAAGTCATAAGGCCTGCTATAGATGCTTTAGCCAAATCAGATTATGATCCTAAGAAAATACTTTTCGTATTTTCTTATGAACAGCGAGGAGGTGCCTCTTCACGGGATACTGCAATACAGTTGGAAAAAGAATTTAAGCATAGCTTTGGTGAGTACGTTACCTATATGCACCCGGATGGAATAGTCGGTGAACTGAAAGGTAAAGGAGCCAATATTAGTTTTGCTGGCAAAAAAATACTTCAAAACATCAAGAAAAGAGGTATACCAACTCAAGATGTCATTGTCACTACACTGGACTGTGATCACAGGGTACACCCCGAATATCTAAGCCGTCTGACATATGCGTATTGCACCAATCCCAATCGTAGACATAGCTCATTCCAGCCACTTGCGCTGTTTAACAACAATATCTGGGACGTACCTGCACCTATGCGAGTAATAGCTACTAGTAACTCATTTTGGGTCATGATAGAAAGCGTGAGACAGGGTAGGTTGCGAAATTTCGCATCACACGCTCAAAGTCTGGATGCATTGGAGGATACTGATTTCTGGTCTATAACCAGCCCAGTAGAAGATGGACACCAGTTCTATCGAAGTTATTTTGCCTTTAATGGAGATTATATGGTGGATCCTTTATTTATCCCGATATATCAAGATGCTGTATTGGCAGGATCTTATCCTAGGACATTTACGGCTCAGTTCAAACAACTTCAACGTTGGGCATATGGAATAAGTGATTTTCCTTATGTGGTTAAAAATTCAATCAAGAACAAGGAGATACCTTTGGGCAATAAGTTGATTCAGATCGGGCGATTGCTAGAAGGCCATATTAGTTGGTCTACTGCACCTTTGATACTAACTTTTGCTGCTTGGGCTCCTTTGTATCTCAATGTTTCTTTCAATAAACAAGCTTTAGCTCATCAGCTTCCAATAGTTGCATCTAACATATTAACGTTGGCTACTATTGGATTGTTTGTAACTATATGGATTAGTTTTATCATGCTACCAAAGCGACCCCCTCATCATGGAAGATATAAGATAATATTTATGATTTTACAATGGGTGCTTGTTCCAATTACAGCTATAGTTTTTGGAGCATTTGCGGCAATAAGTGCACAGACTAGGCTAATGCTTGGTAAGTACCTCGGATTTACAGTCACCGAAAAGGCTGTCAAAAAATGAAATATATTATACCAGCATTGATGAGCTTCGTGATTGCAGTATTGTTGGTGCCTGTAGTCAAGAAATTTGCTTTTAAAGTTGGTGCTGTAGACAAAAAGCCCGAGAAGAATAGTCGTAAGATTCATACTAAAAATATGGCTAGAGGAGGCGGTATAGCAATATATCTAGCTTTTCTGATTACTACTCTCATTTTTCTGCCTGAGCACAATCTGAGCTATTGGGGTCTTGTAGTGTCTTCTACCATAGTCTTGGTAGTTGGATTTTTTGATGATATCTCGTCTCTGAACCCATGGTTGAAGCTTTCTGTACAAATATTTGCAGCTATTTTGGCTTATAGCTTTTTTGGTATCAGGGTAGAGGCTATATCCAACCCCGTAGGTCAAGCCATATTGTTCGTAGACCCTGATCTTATAATCAATGTTTTTAGTTATTCTATTCAGATAAACATTCTAGGACTATTACTTACAACTATATGGCTTGTAGGTATGACTAATACGATGAACTTCGTAGACGGGATAGACGGTCTTTCAGGGGGTATTGCAGCAATTGCATCTATAATAATGTTCTTTTTGGCCTTAAGGCTAGATGTATCTCAGACTCAAACAGCTCTAATAAGTATTATATTATTCGGAGGATGCGTGGGGTATCTGCTGTACAATTTTCACCCCGCCAAGATATTCAATGGCGATTCTGGTGCATATTTCTTAGGCATGAGTTTAGGTATTATAGCTATTTTCTCTGGTGCTAAGCTAGCTACTGCCGCACTTGTACTTGGAGTGCCTATTATAGATGCCGTCTGGTCTGCCATTAGAAGAATATTATCTGGCAAATCGCCATTTACAGCAGATAGGGGACATCTGCACTTTCTTTTACTTGATGCTGGATTTACTCAACGACAAGCAGCATTATTGATATATGCCATCTGTCTAATCTTCGGCATTATTGCTTTGGTTGCTTCTCCAGAGCAAAAAGTAATAGCCATCTTTTGTCTTGTGCTCATAATATTGCTGCTTTTGGTATTACTTTCAAGTGTGATCA
This sequence comes from Candidatus Saccharimonadota bacterium, assembly GCA_035329105.1. Classification (GTDB taxonomy): domain Bacteria; phylum Patescibacteriota; class Saccharimonadia; order CAILAD01; family BJGX01; genus JAUPVL01. Next base: position 3,192 of record DAOLHK010000020.1, read on the forward strand.
AAAACAAACGTAGTAGTAGCTAATTGACCCTGTTGGATTACTATGCTATGATTTGTTGTAAGAGGGTATATAAGAAATGAATGGTAAGAACCTTCAAGAGTTGATTAGTAATCTCCAAATATTTTACAAATGTCCATCGTGTGGTTCTAGATATAAGCACGATGATATAACTTTTCTAGGGAGAGTCGACGAACATTGTTTTATGCAACTTAGCTGCAATGAGTGTTCGCTACCTATCTTAGCAACAGTGCTTTTAGGGAGTCAATTGACCAAAAAGTCCAAGGGAAAAGTTAGTAAGAGTTTCGGAGGAAAAATTCAAAAGAATGATTTGAGTGGTAAGGAGAAAAGGCATTTTTCTCAATTGTCACCCATTTCAGCTGATGAGATAGCTAATCTACACCTGTATCTTACGGAAAATCAAACAGATCTTGATACTCGATTTTAAATAAATTATGGATAAAATAGTAATAACAGCTCGCACACGCGATATATTCGGCAAGAAATTAGCTTCATCTCGTAAATCTGGAGATTTGCCTGCTATTGTGTATGGCCAAGAAAAAGATAATGAACCAGTTTTTTTAAACGCTCATGAATTTACTCGTGTATACTCTCAAGCTGGTCAAAATACTATAGTTGAACTCAAGATAGATCAAGATAAGTCTTCCAATGTACTTATACAAGATGTTTCAAGACATCCAGTTACTAGCGATATAACACACGCTGATTTATTGAGAATCAATATGAGCCATTCAATCAAAACAAACGTTCCTTTGAGCTTTGTAGGGGAGGCTCCTGCGGTTTATCAATCAGAAGGTACTCTTCTGACTAATATTGAAGAAGTAGAGGTAGAAACACTTCCTGCCAAGCTTCCTTCAAGCATAGAAGTGGATATCAGTGATCTTGATGATTTCGAAAAGTCTATACATATAAAGGACTTGGTAGTGCCGGAGGGAGTAGAAATATTAGTTGACCCCGATGAGCTAATATGTAAAGTTGAACCACCAAGATCTCAGGAAGAAATTGATGCTTTAGACGAAGAAGTAGTTGAAGAAATTCCTGCAGAAGAAGGAGAAGAATCTGCTGAAGAGTCAGATGGCGATGAAAGTAAAGAAGGTGAGAGTAAACAGTCTGCAAACGACAACAAAGACTCAGACAAGTAGACTCAACTAATATGTATTAAAATAGCCCTAAATAGGGCTTTTTTAATAGATATAATCAAAGAATAACTATACATAACATCTAGGTATGACGTATAGTTTATGCTTTACAATAAGTAAAATAAAGATTTTATAAAAAATTCTAGATTGAATAATAAAATAGTACAGTAAATACATATAAGTACAAATGTGTATTTATGATTCCTAACAAATATTTACTCTAATACAAATTAACATTGTATTAATGATGACAATGATCGATATACCAATCGTACTTAGTATTTTATAAAACATGAAAACGACAAATAGGGTAGATAATTGTTCTTTATAGGTGTGAGAATATAGTCCTTATCTAGCTATTATTTCATATGTTGTGTTATTTAGTTCAAATTAATGTATGTAATATTTGAGTAAATATTATGAATATTACGACTGATAAGAAGTCCAAATACTTAATTTAACAGGTGTAATTAATTAATATTAAGCAAGCATTACAACAATAAAATAATAAAACAATACGCTACTGAATAATATCCAGATTTATAACAATTAATTTAATGTCTTGGGTTATAAAATAATGATATAAATTACAATACTACAGAAAGAGAAACGATTACAAATAAAAAAAGATAGAAATAAAAAAAGTTGTAAATAATACATAACTATTATAGCTCTATATATAAATCGTGATTATAAAATTTCATGCAAAGTTAGTATGATTGTAAACCAGTGCAGGTTAGACTATAATTTTAGAAGTTCTTTTAGGTTGTGGTGTGCGGGCAATTAGCTCAGCTGGCTAGAGCGTTTCCTTGACGTGGAAGAGGTCACAGGTTCGAGTCCTGTATTGCCCACCATATATAGATAATTGTAAATACTTTTATAGTTGTTATAATATTAGTTAGTTAAATAAGACAATACATAGGCCCAACCATCTTATGTGTCTCGCTCTAGCAAGCGTTATTGTTAGGACAAAGTGATCCACCAAGGATAAGCCCGGTGGAACCTCCCGCGATAGTGGGACCGGGCATGAGATGGTGGTTTTATTATTAAATAGGAAATATTATGGAACACGATAACATGCACAAAATAAGACACAGCTTAGCACATATACTTGCCGCTGTGGTTCAAAATAAGCACCCAGAAGCTAAGTTAGGGGTAGGACCTGTGGTTGAGAATGGTTTCTACTACGATATGCTCTTAAACGAGCCGCTAAAGCTTGATGAGTTAAAGAGCATTGAAAGTGGTATGCGCAAAATTATATCTAGTGGTACAGATTTCGTAAGAGAAGAATGGGCTATAGATGATGCAATAGAATACTTTAGTAAGAAAGGCCAAGTATATAAGGTAGAATTACTAAAAGATCTCAAGCAAAAAGGTACCACTTCTCTTAAGGATGCAGGGGACAGTGACCTTGTAGAGGGTAATGGTGATATAGAAAAGGTTACTGTTTATAAGACTGGGGAATTTGTAGATCTATGCAAGGGACCCCATGTATCAAATACCGCCGAGCTAGCCAAAATAGGTTTTAAATTGACCAAAATCGCAGGTGCATATTGGAGAGGAAATGAAGAAAACGACCAGTTGCAACGTATATATGGTGTAGCTTTTACAACAGAATCAGAATTATCTAAATTCTTGAGTATGTTGGAAGAAGCGGAGAAACGAGATCATCGAAAGCTTGGCAAAGAACTTGATTTGTTTACATTCTCTGATCTGGTAGGGCCGGGTTTACCAATGTATACCCCTCGTGGAACTGTACTTATCGAAGAGCTTAAGGCTGTACTCAAGGATTTAGGAACAAAGTACAATATGCAGCAAGTTTCAATACCGCATCTTGCCAAAATTGAGCTTTATAATACATCTGGTCATGCTGAAAAATTCGAAGATGAATTATTCATGGTCCAAAGTCACTACAAGCAAGAATTTGTATTAAAACCCGTAAACTGTCCACATCACACCCAGATATATGCTTCAAGACCAAGAAGCTATCGTGACTTACCTATAAGGTATGTAGAACAGACTATGCAGTATAGGGATGAAAAGCCGGGAGAACTTGGTGGCTTGCAACGTACTAGAGGGTTTACAGTAGATGACGGGCATACATTCTGTACTCTGGATCAGATAGAGCAAGAAGTAGAAATGATAATAGAGATAATATCAGGTTTTTACCAATCTCTAGGTCTTTGGGGAAATCACTGGGTTTCTCTGTCGGTGCGGGATTCAAAAACCCCAGACAAGTATATCGGAGATGATAAAGACTGGGAGCAATCTGAATTTATTTTGGATAAATTAGCTAAGAGCAAGGGATTGAATGCAAAACGTATGGATGGTGAGGCTGCACTATATGGTCCAAAGCTGGACTTTATGTTCAAGGACGCTCTTGGTAGAGAAACACAGCTGGCTACAGTACAGTTAGACTTTGCCACACCCAAACGCTTCGAACTAGTTTATACAGATCAAGAAGGTAGTGAGGTAAATCCAATTATGATACATAGAGCAATCTTTGGTTCATTTGAGCGCTTTATTATGATACTTATAGAGCATTTTGCTGGAGCATTTCCACTCTGGCTTGCACCAGAACAGGTTCGCGTAATCCCAGTTTCGGAAAAATATTCAGATTATGCTAACGGAGTGGGTTTTAAACTAAAAGAATCAAACATCAGAGTAGTGATAGATAATAGCCCAGAGTCTCTTGGTAAGCGTATACGGAATGCAGAGGTCATGAAGGTGCCATATATACTGGTGGTAGGTGAAAAAGAGGCATCATCCAATACTGTAGCTGTAAGAAAATATCAAAAAGGCGACCTAGGATCTAGTTCAATAGATGACTTTTTGACAACATTATTAGAAAATATCAAAAATCGCTCTCTATAATGAATAACAGTGCTAAGTTTATAACTATACTCGGGCCTACAGCATCCGGTAAAACTACTATGGCTATTGAACTGGCTCAAAAGTACAATGGCGAAATTGTTTGTGCTGATTCAAGAACAGTTTATAGGGGTATGGATATTGGTACAGCAAAGCCTACAGAGGAAGAGCAGAAAATCGTTAAGCATCATATGTTAGATATTTGCGAACCCAATAGAGTATTTAGTTCAGCAGAATTCAAGGTGATGGCACAAAAAACTATCTCAGACATCCAAAAAAGAGGTAAAACAGCATTTTTGGTTGGGGGGAGCGGTATGTATATAGACGCCGTATTGTTTGATTATAAGTTCCGAAACGAAATATCTAGTGTTTCTGTTGATAAATTGTCTCAGTATTCAATAGAAAAACTTCAATCCGCTGCTCAAAGAAAATATCCAAAAGAGTATGAAAAGATTGATAATAAAAACAGACGTAGATTGATCCAGTTGATTGCTAAAGGTCCAAGTAAAGACTACGATAGAAACAATGAAATATCTAATACTTTGGTGATTGGAATAGAGCAAAATAAGCTTATACTGAAGCAAAATATCGAGCAAAGAACTAAAAAAATATTGAAACAAAATTTTATCCAGGAAGTCAAGACTTTGCTCAGTAAATATGGTGAGTTAGACATTCTAAAGCAGACAACTGGATATTTTGAAGTTCTGGATTATCTCAATGGTGAAATAACGGATACGGATGATTTATATACTGCTATTGTCAACTCCACATGGCAACTGTCTCGTAAACAAATGACTTGGTTTAGAAGAAATAACTACATTAAATGGGCTGCTGGTATAGAAGAGATTGATAACTACATAAAGAAGTATCTTTAAAGACACTTCTAATCACCTCTGATACAATATACTTATGAAGAAAAAGATTGCAATATATTCTGCAAAGTTAGCAAAAGCTGCCTCAAAGATTTCAGGAAAAGGTGGTACAGCACTTCCTGGGTTGTTAGCTGATAAGGTTGACCCAAACCTGTTGTATAAGCTAGTAGAAGGCAATTTTAGTAAAGGGATAATAGTCGTTACTGGCACAAATGGCAAGACTACAGTTAGTATGATGATATCTGATATCTTAACTCAAAATAATATATCTCATATCAGGAACTCAGCTGGCTCAAATATGAAAAGAGGTATTTTATCTACATTACTGGAAAATTGTGATAATAAAGGCAAATGCAGTGAAGAAATGGCTGTCTTAGAGGTGGACGAAGCTTATATACCTGTAGTTTGTCCTATTATCAAGCCAAGTATGGTAGTTGTAACAAATCTATTTAGAGATCAGCTTGATAGATATGGTGAGTTGGATAAAATAGCAAATAGTTTTCGGCAAGTATTCGAAGATTTGGACGCTAAAATCATACTCAATGCAGATGATCCTCTGGTAGCTAGTCTTTCTACGGGTAAAAATACTTCATTTTTTGGTATTTCTCACTACATTGGTGACGTAATAGAAAATGACCATACATCTGATAGTATATTTAATGTAAAAAATGGAGAAAAGTTG
>DAOLHK010000021.1:0-8386 GCA_035329105.1 Candidatus Saccharimonadota bacterium
CCTAGAAAAAAGAGCGCATTCGCGCTCAATTTCTGGGAAAAGTCCATTTTTGGAGCCACCTACCGGGATCGAACCGATGACCTATGCTTTACGAAAGCATCGCTCTGCCGACTGAGCTAAGGTGGCAAATCGTCGGTATTATCATAATGGAGCTTGTATTTACTTATTAACTACAATTTAATAAAACAAAAGCGGCCCATTGTGACCACTTTTATTTTAACATGTACTACCTGTTATATACTTAAACTATGCGCTTTTTGAGTCTCTTGGATAGCTTTTGCCAAGCTTCGTATTCGGTGATTTTTTTCTCATTTGGACTCAAAAAGAATGATCTACCGAATCTAGACTTGCCTTGTTGAGACAAAGCTCTTATATCTATTACGTTTTCACTACCCAAATAAGGCACATGTTCATGAGCCTTTACCACCCTCACCTTTACCTTGCGTGGTCTGGTGACTTGATAATATGTTAACATTGCAACTTGCATGGTTGCCCTCCTTTTGTTTTTATTTTTATTAAATTTTAGTTTTTCTTTTTGTATTGACTACAAAAAGATATAAACACCCTCCAAGCTGCACACTCCTTGTAGGAAGTTTACATACTTCTGAACTCCATCTCTAGAAGTTAGCCTTATATTAGCAAAATAATGCATGGTTGTCAATAATATGCTTGTGTTTGTGAAAAATTATAGCCCCAGATAGACTTAGCTTATCTAGGGCTCAATAGAGCAATATTTGTATTAAGGTCGCCTGATACCAAGACGTCTGAGTGCCAGCTTCTCTCTAGTACGACGAAAGGCTATATACTCGGCCCACACATCATGCCCAGGCAGTGGATTTACCAAGACGGTGCCCATACCGAGCGCAGCTGCTGGGCTAGTGTCGAAGAGGAGCTTGTCACCCACCATTACTACCTTTTCAGCCGGCAATTCTAGGAGTGAACATCCATCTTGGAAAATGGTTGGGTCTGGCTTCTTCAGTATTCCGGCATGTGGATTTGGCTGGGCTAGATGGTGCCCAAAGTGCCTCAGAACATCATTACCATACAGATGTGTGGAGTTGGTACAACAAGTCTGTCGTACAAATCCTGCAGCTTTAGCCATCTCTACAACCTCTACTGCGTAGTCAGTCATACTACGACACCCAAGTGGTATCAGAGTCCGTTCGAGGTCCCAAAGGATACCTCTGTATCCATGGTTCCAGAGCGCTTCGAATGGGATCCTACTCGCCTCTGAAACCATCCAGGTCGGAACTGCTGGTTTTACCTTCATCACGCCTCCTAAAGGTGCTTTAACAGCTTATATTTAACCACTAAATACTAGAATATAAAAGCATAACAAATTAATCTGAAAGTAAATAATAAATTTTTTCAAATGACTGCTGTAATACCGTCAGGATAGCAACTATCAGGAGTAGGCCTATAAATCCGCTGATTTCTACTGCCTGACGAAAAACTATGCTTATCACCCATAGAAAACAAACTTGGATAAAAACAATATAAGCCACACTGTAAAAATAAGACCGAATTTATACCAATATCCGTTCTTATCGCTAAACCACTTCTGTGCCATCTTCTTCACTTCAAACGTCAAGTATGTGAGTACTTGCATCACTATAGCAAGCAAGAATGTCAAAGAATACGAAGATGTATGCAAGATATCTGTATAGTCATTGAAGAATCCCAGTACTACACTATAGAGCAATACGCCTATAACCATACTTAAAAAGAACTCTTGTTTATTGCTAGTTTTTGAACTCATATTATCAATAATATAGCAAAAATACAGATGCGAGTCTTTTGAATAATTGCTGGCTCGAACCGGATAGCGGCATATTGCTTCGCATCTGCCTAACCGGCTTCGCCGACCAAATGCTGTTAGGACACAATAAAAAATGCCGTCACAGAAGTGACAGCATTTTTTATGGCGGGCCCGACCGGATTTGAACCGGCGATCTCCTCCGTGACAGGGAGGCGTGTTAGGCCTCTACACCACGAGCCCATGCGCTAACCAGATAATCTTAGCAAAATATTGATAAATATACAAGAAAACAGACCCTAGTAGATATCTAGAGTCTGTAATTGAGAACTGAGAAACCAATAATGCAATATTTGCTTTATTAGAAGCATATTCTAAATCGTAAATACTGAATACATTATTTATTCTTTTTATGCTCCCTTCAGTCCCAGAAGCGTCGCAAGACGATAAGTAACTGATATTCTAGGTGAAGAATACGGGGGTCTTACAGAGTGAGTAATACGCAGATCTTCATCTGGCTCCACCAGTCCGGGTGCCCTCAGAAGCAGTAAGCTTCCGGGAGAAGTCTGAAGAAATTTGCTAGCTATAGGATCTTCCCGTTTGGTATGAATACCTATCTCACCAGTCCCCATCACCGTAAAAGATGCTACGAGGTGTATATCACTAGCGAAATCACGGTGCCTGCCTATACCGTCATATCTACCGGAGTACTTCTGCACTGCAACATCATTGGGTTGCCAAGTGCGAAGAGACACATTGTGACCTGCATTTGAGCGTACAATAGCACCAATAGCATCTCCCAGCTCCCTAAGTAGCGGAAACCTATTGCGAGTATCAGGGCTAAAATAGTCTGGTGAAAAAACAGCAAACTTCTGGTATACACCCAACGATACGTCCAAGAATTCTTCAAATGGACCTCTAAATACTTCTTGAGCCAATTCCAAATAGAATGACCTGGTAAGGACTTGAGAGTTAAAGCTATACCCAAGCTTGACGGTATCTTTGACCATGCTCTCAGGATCGAACGCTGACAAGAATATCTCCATTATCCACCCCTCCTCTCGATAGATTCGACCAAGTTATTCCAACAGCCTCGATGTATAATGTATCCCAGACGACTGAGCCTATCTACTACTGTATCTACTACCTGACCCTGCTCAAACGGATTGTGGCAACCGTCACACTCTACCCCCACCAATTCAGGGTGCTCACTGACGTAAAACCACTCACCTATCTCAAGGGCATTAGTGGATAGTTGGCTCATCTCGTGATATTTCATAAGCCCAGCGTATTCGAAGTGAAAAAATGGTATGTGCTCCACTACTTGACCACACCATTGGCATATTGAGTGCCGTAGGTCTTGATTGATACCATATTTCAAGCTGCCCTCGCACCTATCTGGCTCTAAAATGTCACGATAGTCCTTCCACTCATGGCCATTTTGACAAAACCATACCTGTCCAGCCCAACCCTCTTCAGTACAATCAACTGTTGTATTGTCGTATGGGCATCTACCTTCATAAGGAAGATACTGCATGATTTGCTCCTTTGTTTGATATATAGGTACTCTCAGGCTGCAATCAAAAAATACTGCCCGAGAAGGCAGTCTTTGAGGTTTAATATACAAATTATAATAAATGAGCTTAAAAACTACCTTCCTGCGCAGTTTCTAGGCTTTTTTGGAATGATGACCATGTAGTGTGTTTGTTGTTTATCAACATTTTGCAGCCTCTTAATAATTGTAGTTTAGCATAAGTATTAAGCCAATACAAAATCACTCGCTGATAAGCGAGTGATTTTGAATAAATCTATTGTCAGTCTAGGGCTGGAAGTACTGGACTATCTTGGCTTGGTTACGTTGGTCACGCAACCAACTTTCAAAATCTACACCTTTGATAAGAATATGAGAGGCTCGCACCTGATCTCCATTCTTCTCAGTAACTTTTATGATGTGGTAGCCATATTGAGTCTTCACTACTCCACTTACTTGACCTGGCTCCAATTCATACGCAGCAGCTTCAAATTCCGGCACCAATTGACCCTTGCCAAACAATCCTAGATCACCACCATTGGCGGCACTTCCATCGGTACTATACTGCTTGGCTAGAGTAGCAAAATCTCCACCAGCTTGTATCTGGGCAAGTATTGACTCAGCTTGTTTTTTGGCAGGTTCAGTTAGAGCTGGATCGGCTAAGACCTTGTCAGCCAACTTCTGTCGCACTAGTTGCTCTCTAATCTTGTTCTTGAAGTCGTCAGTAGACCAGCCATATAGTTTATCGAGAGTTCTTTTGACCTGGTCAATCCCGCCTGCATCTTTGACTAGTTGATCAAATTTCTCATTAACTTCCTTACCGGAGACATTGATACCGTATTTGGCAGCTTGTTGTTTGACTATCAATTCATTTTCAAGCTGAGTTATTAGCTCTTCCTTGAATTGCTGAAGTTGTTTCTTGCCTTCTTCAGAGTTGAAATCTTGATTTTGAGAAGCAAAATATTTTTGCGCTGATGCTAATTCGAACAAATAGTCATTGTAGCTAGTGGTATTCCATATGATGTTGCCATTGACACTAGATACTGGATAAGGCACTACTTTGCTAGCAATCTTTACTGCTCTATTTGCGACCTTATATTTGTATATTAGTACACCAAATACAGTAATAGTTACTACTAAAGCAATGAGGGCAATTATGCCTACATTACGAATGGTTTTTTTATTCTTCTTGGGGTCTACGCCCAATTTAGAAAGTTTTTGCTTGAAAGACAGGCTTTTTTGGGAGATAGCGGCTTTGGCGCTAGCACCTTTCCTAGCAAGATGACTAGTCTTCTTGGGGCTACTACTAGTATTTGATTTTGTGGATTTAGTTTTCGATTTACTTTTTGACGTTTTGATGTCTGGATCCTTGGGCATAATAGTTTTTTTATTTACTCCGTAATTTATTAAGACTTATACATATGATACACACTGAGATGCTATTTGTCCAAGCCTTCTCTACGTACCACTTCGAGTACTGCCTGCTGAAATTGAACAGGCTTATGTATATAGTTGAGCTGAAGTGGTTCACCACCTGATAATGTCTCTACGACCACATCTCCAAATCCAAATACAGAAGCTTGCATCCCCTTGATCTTATAGTTGACATTTTGGATATTTGAAAGTGCAAGCTCACTAACTTCTCTACCAAAAAACCCAGTAGTCTTTACAATCATTATCCTATAGCTCGTGAGTACATATACAGTGTAGTACCAACTAACCCAAGTTCTTAGCCAATAAAAACCAAGCACAAGTATTCCGAGCAATAGAAACCAGTTTGCATATATCAGCCAACCATAATCATTGCCTGTAGCTATAGCCCAAGGCAACATAAATATCACTATCATCAACATACCGACTATCAGTTGCCTGCGTAACACTATCGGAAATCTGCGAGCAACTAATATAACTTCTTCGCCCTCTTGCTGACCCGCAAAGGCTCGACTTTTGGCACGATGTTTTTTGGTCTTCTTCGTCATATAAATACTATTGTATACCAGTTGTGCCTAATGTTTCTACTACAAACCATGAATGTAGATGGTACGACTCTACGAAGCCGCTCGTACTTATTTTATAGCAAACTGCTGAGAATACGAGAACTGCCGAGCTGCAGCCCAGCCGCCTGGTGGGGATCAGGCGGCTGGATGAGCTGCAAACTGCTTGGACAAAAAATGCCCCCACAACATTTTTTGTCCGACTGGTTGAAAGAAGGTATGATTTAGGAAAAAGTTAATAATCCCAGGTTTTGAGGACCTTTGAAATCGAACGTTACTCTCTCGAATTTTATGTCGTTATTTTTGAAATAATTTTCTATCTCATCCAGCAGCGCATCTCTGCCTAATTTCTTGCTTTTGTCCCAAAAGTTGCAGCAAGGGACAACTATGATTGGCCTTGTCTTGGCCGACTCTACAACTGGCCTTAAAGCCTCGTCTGGGTGAAGACCCACAATTAAATCATAGTAGTCGGCCATGTCAGCAGCGTATTCTACTTTGCGGCCAGCAACTCCAACCATAGTCCAGCCGCGCGAATCAATAACTTCAGCTTCATAACCCCTTTTATTTAAAAGTCTGCTAAGCAACAAAGAGCACTTGCAACAGCTGTAAAGCGAGCTCGACATCTTGCTCTTCTGCCATTTGTAGCTAACGGTTAATACGCCATGTATGGTCCAACCGATCTAAAAAAAGGTACAGTTATTCAACTAGACGGTAAGCCTTTCCGTGTAACTGATTACTCTCAAAAAGTTATGGGACGTGGTGGATCTATAGTGAACGTTAAGTTAAAAAACTTGATTGACAGCACAACATTATCAAAGACTTTTAAGGGTGCTGACAAGATTGAACCAGCCAGTGTATCGACACGATCTGCTCAGTATCACTATACGGATACGCAGATGCACTTTATGGGCCCGACAACCTTTGATCAATTTACAGTTAATAATGAGGTTGGTGTTGATGTACAAAACTATATTAAAGAAGGTGACATTGTTGGGCTACAATTTTTTGATTCAACGATTATTAATATTGAGTTACCAAAAAATGTGTACCTTAAAGTGACTTATACTGAGGATGTAGTTAAAGGTGACACGGCCAACTCGATCACAAAAAATGCCACCACTGAAACTGGGCTAGTTGTTAAAGTACCAGCCTTTATTAAGGTTAGAGATATTAATAGTGTCGACACCGAAACAGGTGCATACCGTGAGCGACAGAAAAATCAGTAATGAAACAGCGTCTTGATAGATATTTAGTTGATCAAAAGCTAGTATCAACTCGTAGTCAAGCTGAGAGTTATATCAAACTGGGTCAAGTCAAAGTAAACGGCAAATTGATAGATAAACCGGGTTACTTTGTTAGCGGTGACTCAAAAATTGATTTTGAGGTTTTTCTTCTATTTGAAACGCGCCGACATTAACAATAAGTTTTCGTTCCGGGCTGTATATGTAGGCTTTTTTTGCATTAGCAAAAACCACCACTCTATCACCATTATTTGCGTCTTTGTAAAAATCTTTGTCCTTAAGCTGATTTATATCGGTAATGGTCGCAACCACAGGGTCTTCATTTGTAGGCATAATAATTATTTGTCGCATTTCACCTAGTAACTCATGAGTTTGAGTCTTACTGAGTTCTTGCTGACCCTGAACGGTTGATAGTTTTTCAACTTCCTTTCTAGTTTCCGTATATTTTGTGTAAAGGAAAGCAACACCACCTGCAAGAGCAAGCAAAATTAGTAAAATCAGAAGCCACAGTAACTTACTTTTAACTGACTTTTTAGTTTTTTTTTCTTGATTAGAATTTGATGATGCCGTTTCTCGATCTGCCATATTATTCTCCTGCTAGGTTATATCCTTATTCATATAATTTAAGCATGGTTTAAACAGTATATTCCGAATATGCCAGATGAAACTAAGGCAAATGCAATAAACAAGTTATCCAAATTATCGAGGGTATTTTGTATGTGCCAACTCGATGATTAAGAACATCTCCATTATCTTGGTTGCATCCAATCGAGACAAAGTGAAGGTTGTTGGTCTTAAAATGTCAATCAATGTCTTTGCTTGAATTATTTGATTCTGGATTTGGAATAGTGCCACGCATATCAACTATAGTTGATATGGACGTGCCAATTGTTACAGTTAACGGTGTGGAATCTGGGAAATTTGTAGCGGAATAAGCCTAAGGGGATGCGCCAATTTCGTGCACAGAAAATCATTACATACGGTAGTCTATAAAACTAACGTTATAAAATCTATCATCTATTACAGTAAATAATGAACATTAAAGAAATTTAATCTAAACTTAATAACAAAGTCTAATTTGAATTGTTGAATCTACTGAAGGGTTTTGGCAAACTCAACCAGTTTGTCTTTATTGCCTAAATTGCCGGCATTTTTATCAATTCCACTTACAGATATCGAAACCAAAGTATCGTTATTATAGTACCGTAGTGATACAGACTTTATTTTCTCATTCGAAGCGGCATTTTGTTCTTGGTAGATAGCAATGTCACCTAAACCCTGTACCTCTTCCGCATTGTACCGATCATTATTGCCTCTAATACTGGCTTTTAGTTGATCTTGCATTTGTTTGGAACTTTCAGGGTTCTTATCTTTACTAAATAGAATGCTTAGGCGATATTTTGTTTGAGTATTTTTACTGTTAGCTGTTAGTGAACAGTTTTCCTGAACTAGTCTGGCAGTTTCTTGACGGCTAACAGTACTTGCCACTAACTCAACTTTACTAAGATCAAACAATTCAGCGGCTTTTTTAGCATCAATTTTGGCGCAATTTGGAGCAAAGCTTTTAACATCATCGGTTGTTACCGGCTCAACAGTTGTGGTTGTTTTATTGTTTGAGCCAGTGTTGGTATTTTTTACTTTGAGGATATAGCCCGAAGCTCCCAATACGATTATTGCTACAACAATGCCAGCTACGACAAAGATTTTTTTAGCTTTTTTACTGCCATGCCTATGCATTATATCTCCGTACTATAGTTTGTCTAATTATACTTGATTGGAAACTATATTTATTATTCGTAATAGGTTGCTCATTAGCCATATTCTTTTAGAATCTAAGTATTTCTAGGCAACAAATTTCTGCTTA
>DAOLHK010000022.1:0-7479 GCA_035329105.1 Candidatus Saccharimonadota bacterium
CGCGCTTCGCGCGGCCGAATCGGTCGGGCAAAAATCGGAAAGTTTGATATTGGTGCGCGGAGCGGGACTCGAACCCGCAAGCCCTATGGGCAACAGATTTTAAGTCTGTCGTGTATACCAATTCCACCACCCGCGCATGTATATATTTTTGGAGGCGCGTACCGGATTTGAACCGGTGTACAGGGTTTTGCAGACCCTTGCCTAACCACTCGGCCAACGCGCCACATTATTTTAAAGCTTAATATTTTAACAGTTTCTCTTCTCTCTTTTTTCAACTTATTCGCTTGAATTAGCGAAGCGGTTATAGAGGCAAGATAGTGCATATTATACCTGTTTTTACCGATACTCGAAAGGTCTGGAATTGATACCTATTATCTGCTATGATTATTTACGTTATTTGAAATGGATATGATACTTCATTGATTAACTGTAATTATTCAGGGAATTGAAGCATAATTATGACACGGCGAGATAGCTCAGTTGGTAGAGCAGTGGCTTGAAGAGCCTCGTGTCCTCGGTTCGAATCCGAGTCTCGCCACCAGGCGGGTATAGCTCAGTTGTTTAGAGCGCATCCTTGCCAAGGATGAGGCCGGGAGTTAGAGTCTCCCTACCCGCACCAAAGTCTTAATTTTTAGTAGATAGAATCAGGGGCTGTAGAAGGTCTCTTTTTTATACTAATACAAAATATAACCAGCTCAACCATTAAGTTCATAAATATTACTAAATGCTTATGCTATAATTTTTAGATAAATGTACGCACAAGAGACTTATTCCCTCATAGCTTTGTTTGGCGCAATCGTACTGTGCAGCTTGGCTATACGCCTACCTATCATTCGGATGAGTTTTATCCCAGCATCTTTAGCTGCGGGTGTTCTATTACTCCTACTTGGTACTCAAGTAGCAGGCATCTATGCCCCTGAATGGCAACTACTAGAGTCTTATTATAGTTTCTGGAGAATATTTCCCGCACTACTAATTAATGTAGTGTTCGCATGTATATTTTTAGCCCGCCCAGTCCTTCCTTTCAGAAAAATGTGGCGACTTGCAGGACCACAGATTGCTTTCGGTCAAACATTGGCTTGGGGTCAATATATGATTGGCGGACTGTTAACCATACTTGTCCTAATACCTCTCTTCGGCGCAAGCCCATTCTCTGCAGCGTTGATAGAAATAAGTTTTGAGGGAGGCCACGGTACAGTAGCTGGACTTACTCCTGTTTTTAACCAATTAAACTTTAGTGAAGGAAGAGAGTTGGCTATGGGGCTAGCCACAGTTAGTTTGTCAAGTGCACTAGTAAGCGGACTTGTTTTGATTCATTGGGGCGTTAGAAGACATCACATAAAACATATGGACAAACAAACTGCAACAAGACGAGCCTACCACAGAAGAATATTGTACGAATTAAGAAAACAAGACCTGAGGTTGCGTGATCATTTAACCATTAAGAATGTTATTAGTCACCTCTTACTGGTTGCTACTGCAGTGGGATTCGGTTGGTTAATACATTTCGGGCTCGTCTTAGCTGAAGAAACGATATGGGCCGAAAAGCTGGGTATCACTATATTTAAATATCTACCTATGTTCACTCTTTGTATGTTCGGAGGAATTATAGCTCACAACATATGGAAAAGATTAAAGTTTCCTATATCACGTCCCCTAGTAGAGCTTATTAGTGCTTTCTCTTTGAGCTTCTTAATAACTACTGCAGTAGCTACAATGTCTCTGAGTTTCATCAAGACACATCCAGAGATATTCTTGCTGCTTGCGATAACAGGTATCCTATGGATACTGTTTGGTTTCTTGGTATTTGCGCCTCGTATGTTTAGGTACAACTGGTTTCAAAATGGCATAGTCAATATGGGTCAATCTATGGGAATGACTGCTACGGGTTTACTATTCCTGAATATAGTCGACCCCAAGGACCAGACAAGCTCCGTAGAAAGCTTCGGGTATAAACAGCTGCTATTTGAGCCATTAATGGGTGGTGGTATAGTAACTGCATTATCAATGCCGCTGATTCTTGTATGGGGATTACTACCCTTTACAATTATCTGTGGAATAATCTGCATAGCATGGCTCTTATCCGGACTGTTATTTTTCAAAAAGAAACAGATTTATGTCAGATAGTTTGATAAGTGACATTAATGTATAATAAGCCGTCTGTTATTATTATAATATGACAAATAAAGTACTTTATTTCGGATATGGTGCCAATCGTGATGCTAGAATGATAGCCGCCATACTGGGTAAGCCAGTCGAGCAGTTGGTAGGACGACCGGCCGTATTGCAGGATTATCAGCTAGGTGTACAAGGACTTAACCAAATTCCAGATACAGTAATGCCCAATGCTCCAGAACCAATCTCTCCTAGACAAATACTCAAAAATGTATGGGGCGATGGCTTTGAGAGCTATGTGATAGAGTATCGTCCGGGCAGTAAAGTATCTGGTACTATTTGGGAGCTCACACCAGAAGAACGCGAAAGAGTCCGAGACTGGGAGCTACTCGACTATGGTTGGTATGAAGATTGTGAGGGTAAGGCGATTACCGAAGATGGATCTGAGATAGATGTCATAACTGAAAAGACACGAAATGATCAAGTGCTAGATCGTGAAGTAGATGGTATGAATTACGAGACTTGGCTAGCTGATCCTGAGAAATTTGAAGAGATTGCCGAGAGAGTCAGGCAAGAATATAATGCTAGGCTTGTAGAATCTGAATTAAATCGCCCCAAAATAAATTAAGACCCCCATTATTGGGTGCCTTTTTGTTCTTCTGGGATAATGACTAGAGAAGTAATCAATTCATCCTGAATAGTTTCTCGCAAGCTAGCTAGTTCGTCCTCTAGATTGGATATTGTAGTGTCTCTTTTCGCGAGCTCAAAATTTAGTCTGGCTACTTTGCCACGTTCAGCTTTTAACTGTCGCACCAAGGATTGCTGAGTGTTGGAATTTATATCTACTCTGGAACTGTGCAAATCTTCGGGTTTTACCATGCGCTCACTAATATCAACTCGCCATGTACCACCCTTTTTGCCCGCACTACCGAGATTATCAAGTAGTCCCAATCGTTTTAGTGTATCTATTGCCCAAGATGCTTCAGCGTAAGTTCCGAATACCCTTCGAGCGAATCTAGAGATTGAAAAAACCCTTATTCCCGTATCTGCATCTACATATTCTCGTAGTGCAGTTAGGAAATTATTGAGGCTCTCTAACTTCTGATCGTCTGAACGCACTCTGTAACTCCACATGACACCTCCATGATAGGTGCAAATGAATGCACTATTTATAGCACACTACGGATGACAAAACAAACATATTTTAGTATAATACCCTAGTATATCTAGCTAAGGGTGATTAGCTCAGCTGGCTAGAGCGCCTCGTTTACACCGAGGAGGTCGGGGGTTCGAGCCCCTCATCACCCACCATAAAAAGACCTTTCTTGAGGTCTTTTTTTGTTATACTGATAGAAGACATGAGTACTATTGATATACTAACCATCATCGCCTATATAGGACTATGCTTTAACAATGTACTACAAATAGTACATGTTATAAGGCGTCATTCTTCTTTGGATATATCGATAATCGGTGAGGTAGTGAGACTATTTGCGGTAATTGTTATATGGTACAAATTATATCTGGTAAATGATTATGCCATTTTCCTAGGACATACATTGATAGCCTCCACTTTCTTACTCTACCTTATTATAATTATTTACTACCGGCTAAGTATCTCAGGCAACAAAAAACGAAGTAAGAAATTAAAAATCAAACTATTCTAAACCATGACAACCGTAATAGATGGCAAACAACTAGCCCAAAACATAGCAGATCAGCTCAAAAGTGAAGCTGATGATTTGAAGCAAAAAGGAATTATTCCAAAATTGGTAATAGTGGCTATTGAGCCAGACGACAGGTCACAAGTATATATTCGTATGAAGCTCAAACGTGCCGAAGAAATAGGAATAGATACTGAATTTGTAGATCTGACTGGTAAAAATCATTCGGAGTGTAAACAAATAGTGCAGGATATAAGTGATGATGGGAATAATCACGGAATAGTACTACAACTCCCCTTGTCCGGCTGGTATGACCCTCAAGATCTTGTCGACTATGTATCGCCAGAAAAAGATGTAGATGGTCTAACTAGCACCAATCAAACTGCATTAGAGCAAAACAAACCAGGCATAGTCCCCGCTACACCACTAGCCGTAATGCGAATATTGCATGAATACAATATTGATCTGCAAAACAAAACCATCACAGTCATTGGTCGTAGTCATCTGGTAGGAGCACCGCTCCGATATCTGCTAGAGCATTTAGGTGCAAAAGTGCTGGTTGGTCATAGACAGATAAAAGATCTATCAAATTTAACCTTGCAATCAGATATAGTCATCTCTGCAGCTGGCTCACCCAATCTAGTAAAAGCTGAGATGATCAAAAAAGGTACGGTAGTAATAGATGTAGGTATCAATGACGTAAATCATCGACTCAAAGGAGATGTTGATTTTGAAAACGTAAAAAAAGTAGCTAGTATAATCACACCGGTACCCGGTGGCGTAGGTCCACTTACGGTAGTGATGCTTCTAAAAAATGTTATCGATACTGCGAAGAGAATAAAATAATATCATTGGTGCGGACGAGAAGACTCGAACTTCCACAGCCTTTCGGCCACAAGCCCCTCAAGCTTGCGTGTCTACCAGTTCCACCACGTCCGCTCGTCAGAATTATATTTAACTTTTCATATTTTTTAAAAAAATAATTCAATAATCATATAATTCTTCCTCTTCGAAAAATCAAACATTTAAGGTCAGAGTTTAATTTTTCGTATTAGGAATAAAGAACACAGTGCTTATTCTACCAATTAATGACTTTTTAATCTAGTGATTGTAGTCTGAGGGTAAGTTTTCGTGTAGATGCTTCATGGAATACTCTTTGCGCATTTTGATCATCGCATCTTGTTTGGTGACATTCATCTTTGAAGTAGGATTCAAGAAATTTAGGGGATCAAATAAATCTTTGATCTCATTAAATACTCCATACAGTTTAGCTCCAAATAGCCCCTTGAGATAAGGACCACGCATAATCCCGTCGTTATGTTCAGCACTTGTACTACCACCGAGCTTGATTATCATTTTGTAATAATCATCCGCCAAATCAAATACCTTTGAGCGATCACGCATATTGGAAAGATCCAAAAACGGCTGAATGTGCATATTGGCATTACCTGCGTGTCCCCAGGTAGCAATTTTTATGTTGTATTTCTTGAATAGCTTATAGGCATCTTCCAGATACTGCGTAAACTTATCAATTGGCACTATACCGTCTTCTATTATAGGTAATGCTTTTTTCGCTCCTTGATGAGTCCATATAACTGCAGCTGCCCCTCTTCGTATACTCCACAGATTGTTCTGCTCTTTTAGAGTTGCGGCGTATTTCACTATTTCTGTATAGCTAGAAAGAACTTTGTGGGCTTTAAGAGTTTTTTTGCGTCTGAGCTTGGACTTTTCATCATCAAACTCAATGAGCAAGATAATCTTGGGAAGGTTATTGATATCTATACCCTTGAGCATCTCGGAATTGTGTTCTGCAATAAACTCTAGAGTATGATAATCAACCAGTTCCGCAGCGCTTGGCCCTAGTGGTAATATCTTCCGAACAGCTTGCTCTGCTTTGATAGCATCATCAAAATGTGCTACTAAAAGTGTAGTCTGTGGATTATAGGGCTGAGTATAAAAAGTAATTTCAGATACTATTCCAAGAGTGCCTTGCGAGCCTATAAAAAGCTGGCCAAGGTCAAATGACCCATCTTTCTTTTTGACATCCCATAAATCATAACCAGTAGAGTTCTTACTTACTTTTAGTTTTGTGCTGTTAAGCAAAGCTTTATTCTCTTCAATAATTCTATCGACTTCACGATATATATGACCTTCGTAGTCGGGTTGATTTTTCTTCTTTTTGAGCTGTTTCTTGGTCAATCTAGATGTCGTTATCACATCCCCATTGCTCAGCACCACTCTTAGGCTTTTGACCCAGTTGCGGGTAGATCCATACTTGAGAGTTTTTTCGCCAGAAGAATTATTTGCAACAGCACCTCCTAGTGTACAAAAGTCTACACTAGCTGGATATGGAGGTAAAAAACGCCAATGGCTCTGAAGTATTCCTTGCAGATGTGAATATATCATACCAGGTTGCACAGTCACTGTATTTTTCGTAATATCCTTGAGAGCTTTCATATGAGCTGGGAATACAAGCATAGCTCCATCTCCCAATGCACCGCCACCCTGGTCAGTACCCTTACCGCGTGCTGTTATAGATATATTATTACCTTCTTGAACTTCCCAACTCAAATATCTCACAGTGTTGATTATATCTTCTTCATTTTTTGGATAAATGATTATCTTAGGATTGATCTTGAAGATACTTCCGTCGGTAGAGAAATACTCACGCGCCTTTTCTGAACAGGTCAATTCTCCATTTAATAGACTGGATAGATTTCGAGGGATTGATTTCATTTAGAATAATCATAACAATTATTGCACTTATTATCAATTGAACAAGGATTAGAATTGACCTATCGCATATCAAGATGTTATCTTAAGGATAAGTATAATGAAAAATAAAAAAACAAATATTGGTATATATCCCTTAAAAAATACAGTCAAGAATAAGCCTCTTTTATTTATACTTGTTATAGTATTTTTGATCTTTGGTATCTTTTTCATTTATCGATCTTTAGCTACTGGAGTGACAGTGTTTAGAGACAACCCTGAATACTGGCGTCCTAGGATAGCACAATGTGAATCTGGTACTTTTTATGGCAACAAAAATAACCCAAAATACCGAGGGGCATATCAGTACAGCTATTCTACGTGGGGTAATTACAAAGGGTATTATGATCCTGCTGATGCACCACCCGAAGTTCAAGATGAAAGGTTCTATTTGTCGTTCGCCCAGGCGGGCACCGCTCCATGGAGCTCGAGCTTTAGTTGCTGGACGAAAGGCGCTGTAGTACCAAGCTCAGTAGAAGATCAAATATCTAACGTGTCCAATACTGCGGCTACGCCTCCACCCGCACCTTCACCGCCACCTAAGCCATTCGGAATAACATCCGGAAGCTATAATGTGGTAGTAAACGGAAGAGTTACCTTGAATGATGCACCACTTCCTGGGGTAGTGCTTACAATATGCAGTGCAGATAGAACAGTTACTACAGACGCCGAGGGTAGATTCTCATTTGGTATACCTGTAAACACAGAATTCTGCGTAAGACCAGTTTCTGGCATTCCAGAAGGGGCGATTTTGACAAGGATCGGAAACAACGTCGAGCAGAGTGCTGCTCAGACATTCGAGAATCAGTTAGCAGGAGTAAATTGCTACAAACAATTCTGGTGTCTACTCAGTCCCAACTACACCTGGGACAGAAATAGAGACTCAGGATATAACTTTTACTATTCCAAACAATAATTGCATTGGTGC
>DAOLHK010000023.1:0-5337 GCA_035329105.1 Candidatus Saccharimonadota bacterium
GTGCTCGCTACTCTTCCTTCGACAGGTGCTGGTGTGATTCCTATAATAATCATAGGGTTGTTTGCTGCGGCATCGGTATACTTATTCTTCCGCAATAGATTGCTAAAACGTGAATTGGAACTTGTCGAAGTATTAAATGATGGAGTACAAACAAATGGCTGAAAATAATGAAAAACTACACGACAGTGGTGCTGAACGTGCTGAAAATACTGAACTAAAAAATTTAGAAAAAGCAAAAATTCCAGAGAAGAAGATTACTAAATCTGAGATCGAAAAAGGCGAGAAAGATATCGCAAAAAAAGGCGAACAGGCTGAGAAGAAGATTGCTGCAGAAAAAGAAAAACGCGAAATTGATTTGGCCAAGGCTCAAGAGCAAGCAAGAAGAGAAAAAGGTGAAAAGCGTGACGAAGATGTCAAGCCTGCATCCAAATATACCAAGCAAGAAAAAAAGCAAGCCTATCGAAAGCAGATAAAGAAAGTCCAATCACAACTACCTAGAGGAGCAAGGACATTCTCGAAGATCGTACATAATCCTGTTGTAGAAGCGGTGAGCGATGCTACAGCAAAGACTATATTTAGACCCTCAGCGCTTATAGGCGGATCTATTACAGGACTTGTTTTTGGGCTAGTAATCTATATAGTGGCACGATATTATGGATACCCAATCTCTACCCTGACGCTTGTACTGCTACTAGTTGTAGGTGCTGTGTTGGGCGTGATCGTTGAACTTGTAATTGGTATGTTCAAAAAGCCATCAAATCAAGAATAAAGCTTATTTGAAGAAAAATTTATTCTTGCTTGGTATCTGTAAATAGACTATAATAGTACTTATTATTAAAAGTTGATAAACTATTTTTTTATCTATAAAAAATCTTGTTTGTCATATTAAGAATTGTTGAGGGGAAGCTTGTTTAATGCCCGAAAAGAATAAAGTAGATCAGTATTCAGCTGAGCAAATTCAAGTCCTAGAAGGACTTGAGCCAGTTCGAAAAAGACCAGGTATGTACATTGGCGGTACTGGTCCAGAGGGACTTCATCACCTAGTCTGGGAGCTTATAAATAACTCTATCGATGAAGCAATAGCAGGTGAAGCAGATACCATTGAAGTTATTATGCATGAGAACGGATGGATAACATGCTCCGATAATGGACGAGGTATTCCTGTCGACAAACACAAGACTACTGGTAAGAGTGCCTTAGAAACCGTCCTGACTGTCTTGCATGCAGGAGGTAAATTTGGTGGTGGTGGATATAAAGTATCAGGGGGTCTGCATGGTGTAGGTGTGAGTGTAGTCAATGCCCTCTCTACCGATTTGATAGCAGTTGTTTATAAAAACGGTGTTGAATACCGTCAAGCATACAAGAATGGTGTTCCGGTAAGTGATATTAAAAAAGTCGGTACAACCACCAAGCGCGGGACTGTCATTAGTTTCATGCCTGATGAAAACATTTTTGAAACAATCAAATTTAGTTACAAAACAATTCTTGATTATCTAAGACATCAGGCATATCTTACAAAAGGTGTCAGAGTGAATTTAAAAGATGAGAGTAGCAAGCAAAGCTATGGTTTTTACTTTGAAGGAGGGATTAGAAGCTATGTAGAGCATCTCAATAAAGGTAAAGAATCTTTGAACCAACCAACTTTTTATGTGGATAAAAATGTTGGAGAAGTCAATGTAGAGCTAGCCATACAATATTGTGATAGCTTTAATGAGCAACTAAAGGCTTTTGCAAATAATATCTTCAATCCAGAAGGAGGTACTCATGTAGTAGGATTTAGATCGGCTCTCACTAGGGTGATCAATGAATATGCGAGAAAAAATAGCCTCATAAAAGAAAAAGAAGAAAACCTAACTGGTGATGATGTACGTGAGGGACTTACAGCTGTGATATCGGTAAAATTACCAGACCCTCAATTTGAAGGTCAAACAAAAGGTAAATTGGGAAATCCTGAGATTAGAACCGTTGTTGAGAAAGTTCTCAATGAATATCTTAGTTATTATCTAGAAGAAAATCCAAATGAAGCTAAAAAAATAATTGGTAAGGGTATACTTAGTTCTCGTGCACGTTTAGCAGCCCGAGCAGCTCGTGATAGTGTGATTCGAAAGGGTGCGCTAGAGGGAATGACACTGCCTGGCAAACTCACTGACTGTTCTAGTAAAGATCCTAGTAAGAGTGAGGTTTATATCGTCGAGGGAGATAGTGCAGGTGGAACTGTTAAGGGCGGTAGAGATAGAGAATTTCAAGCTGTTTTGCCACTAAGGGGTAAGATATTAAATGTAGAACGAGCTAGGCTAGACAAGATGCTTGCAAATAATGAAGTAAAGAATCTAATAATAGCTTTAGGAGCAGGAATAGGTGAAACGTTCAATATAGATAAATTAAGATATCATCGTATCATAATCATGACAGATGCTGATGTAGATGGTGCTCATATACGGACTTTATTATTGACTCTATTTTATCGTCATTTTACGGAGCTTGTGGCCAATGGTAATATTTTCATCGCTCAACCACCACTCTATAAGATAACAAAAGGAAAAACTTCTCATTATGCCTACACAGACACGCAAAGAGACGAGATTGTTGAGCGGCTTCGTCTAACTATTGAGGATAAAAAAAATACTGCAGAAACTAATAAAAAAGTGCAGAAAGATGTTGAAACCGCCGAAGATTTGGCTGAGCTTGCCATGGAAAGTGAAGCTACTGAAGAAGTAGATCTATCAAATGTAGAGGAAAAGATACCAGGTCTGTCGATATCTCGTTATAAAGGATTAGGGGAAATGAATGCAGAGCAACTTTGGGAAACTACCATGGATCCAGCAAATAGAATACTCCTAAAAGTAACCATCGATGATGCTGAAAAAGCAGATGCTATATTTAATAAATTGATGGGGGAAGAAGTGGCACTACGCAAGAACTTCATACAAACTCATGCAAAAAGCGTAACTAACTTGGATATATAATGGCAAAAGAACCACAACAAACACCCGAAGAACCAATAATAGAATTTGATGACACAAATTTTGAACCACAAAAAACTGATTTTGGTTTGATAGCTCCAAAAACAGTCGAATCAGAGATGGAGCAAAGCTATCTAGATTATGCTATGAGCGTGATTGTATCTCGTGCATTACCAGATGTTCGAGATGGACTCAAGCCAGTTCATCGAAGAATATTATATTCTATGCATACTTTGGGTCTTAGAGCTTCGAGTAAATATCGTAAATCAGCAACAGTAGTCGGTGAAGTGATAGGTAAATATCACCCACACGGCGATACTGCTATATATGACTCGATGGTACGCATGGCTCAATATTTCTCTATGCGATATATGCTAGTAGATGGACAAGGTAACTTCGGCAGTGTAGATGGCGACGGTGCTGCTGCGATGCGATATACAGAAGCCAGGATGACAAAAGTATCTGAAGAGATGCTGGTAGATATCGATAAAGATACTGTAGATTTTATGCCAAACTACGATGGATCTCAGAGAGAGCCCAAGGTATTGCCGGCAAAACTTCCCAATCTTTTGCTAAACGGCGTGCAGGGTATTGCAGTAGGTATGGCTACCAACATACCTACTCATAATATATCTGAGGTAATAGATGCTGTAATATGTCTGGTGGATAACCCAAAGGCTGGGGTTGCTGAGCTCACTGAGATAGTAAAAGGTCCGGATTTTCCAACCGGCGGAGTAATCTTCGATGATGGATCAATAGCTCAAGCGTATGGTACAGGTAAAGGATCTATTACGATGCGCGCAGTAGCCAATATTGAGGAAGATAGTAAGGGTCGCGAAAAGATTATTATTACTGAACTTCCCTATCAGGTAAATAAGTCAACCTTAGTCGAAAAAATTGCCGAACTTTATCACGCCAAAAAAATAGTTGGTATTTCTGACTTGAGAGATGAATCTTCAAAAGAAGAAATTAGAATTGTCATAGAATTGAAGCGTGACGCATATGCCAATAAGATACTCAATCAGCTATACAAGATGACTCCGATGCAGAGTGCATTTCATGTCAATATGTTGGCTCTCGTGGATGGCATACAGCCTCGAGTACTCAACCTTGAAATGGTATTGCGATATTACTTGCAACACAGACAGATAGTAGTACGTCGTAGGACAGAGTTTGAACTCAAAAAAGCTGAAGCCCGAGCACATATATTGGAAGGTCTAAAAATTGCCTTAGATCAGATAGACAAAGTCATTTCAACTATCCGAGGTAGCGATACTAAAGAAGAGGCTAGAACTAATTTAATGAGTCAATTTAAGCTTTCTGAAATTCAAGCCAATGCAATATTGGAGATGCCATTGCGCACACTTGCAGGTCTTGAGAGAAAGAAAATCGAAGACGAATATGCTCAGCTACAAAAACTTATCAAAAGCTTAAAAGACATTTTGAGTAGTGAAGAAAATATCCTCAAAATCATTAGAGAAGAGTTAATCGATATGAGGGAAAAATATGGAGATAAGCGCAAAACTAAGATTATCAAGAAATCAATTGGTAGTTTTTCTGACGAAGACCTGATACCTGACGAAGAAGTGGTAGTGACTTTGACGCTTGGAAATTACATCAAACGAATTCCTGCCAATACTTATACTTCTCAAGGAAGAGGTGGTAAGGGTAAGATCGGTATGGCTACGAAAGAAGAAGATGTGGTTGAACATGTATTGCAGTGTCGCACTCATGATACCCTGCTTTTTTTCACAAGCTTCGGTAGGGTATTCAAGCTAAAAGTATACGAAATACCTGCTGCATCACGGACTGCCAAAGGACAATCAATAGTCAATGTAGTAAATGTTGGTCCAGAGGAAAGAGTTACATCAATGTTGCGATTGCAAAAAGATGAGCCGACCCAATACTTGTTTATGACTACCAAGAATGGTGTAATCAAGAAGACCAAACTAGAAGACTTCGCAAATATTCGTCAAAGCGGTATTATTTGCATCAAACTTGATAAGGGAGATCAGCTCAACTGGGTCAAAAAAACTTCTGATGGTGATGAGGTTATTATATCAACTGCAAAAGCTCAAGCCATTCGCTTCAAAGAAGCAGATGCAAGACCTATGGGCCGAGCCACTAGAGGAGTAAGAGGTATTAGGCTTCGAACAGGAGACTCTGTCGTGGGCATGGATGTATTAGGCAAAGAAGAAGGGCTGTTGCTAGTAGTAATGCAAAATGGATATGGCAAGATTACCAAGTCTCAACAGTTTACTAGTCACAACAGAGGTGGTGTAGGTATCAAGGCCGGGGTAGCTACCGCCAAGACTGGACCTGCTATCGATGTGCGAATAGTAGATAATCTAGAAGATGACGTACTATTGGTTTC
>DAOLHK010000023.1:5437-6789 GCA_035329105.1 Candidatus Saccharimonadota bacterium
TCTTGGGCTGTAATAGTTACTATATTCTTTGTATGGATAGTGGTCAAAATAATATTTTTTACACGTTTTATTAGGGCAAACTCCAAAAATAAACCCACTGAGCATGACACAAGAAAATCCAACTGGATCAACAAAGCCAACAAGAAACGTCGTAAAAAATAAAGGTATTGACTCAACAGCTATATATAAGGTAGAATTGTTCTAGATTGATAGTGACTTAGATAAAAACAAAACAGCGACTTAAAAGATACATTAAAAAGTCGACTGAGTTTATTTTTTACATTTTCAAAATAGTCAAAATCAATTGTAAATTGATAAGTGAAATGTGTCAGCAGTATGTAAACAATTTTTACAAGGTAACTTGTAATTTCTTTGAGAACGAATAACGAACCAAAAGTTCAGATTTCAGACTCTTTTTGAATGTTTTTTACAAAACATTCGTCTAGTGAAGTGTTTTTTACTTAAAAAAGCTTTTTGCTTAAATAAGTATGATTACCTTCATTTTGTGGAGAGTTTGATCCTGGCTCAGGATTAACGCTGGCGGTATGCCTAATACATGCAAGTCGAACGAACTTTTTAGATTTTTTTAGATTTTAGATATTGGAATCTAGTGCACTATGTACTAACTTCCAGCAACTAAACTCTAAGCGATCTAGATTGTTAGTGGCGGACGGGTGAGTAACACGTTGGAACCTACCCCGAAGTGAGGAATAACTGCCCGAAAGGGTAGCTAATACCTCATAGTCTCCGATTTATTCGGAGTAAAGATTTATCGCTTCGGGAGGGGCCTGCGTCCGATTAGCTAGTTGGTGAGGTAAATGCTCACCAAGGCGACGATCGGTAGCTGGTTTGAGAGGATGACCAGTCACACTGGGACTGAGATACGGCCCAGACTCCTACGGGAGGCAGCAGTAAGGAATCTTCCACAATGGGGGCAACCCTGATGGAGCAATACCGCGTGCAGGATGAAGCGTTTCGGCGTGTAAACTGCTTTTATCTGTGATGATTATGACAGTAGCAGAAGAATAAGGATCGGCTAACTACGTGCCAGCAGCCGCGGTAATACGTAGGATCCAAGCGTTATCCGGAATTACTGGGCGTAAAGCGTCTGTAGGCGGCTTTTTAAGTCGGGTGCGAAATCTTGCGGCTCAACCGTATAGACTGTGCTCGAAACTATGAAGCTAGAGGTAGGTAGAGGCAAGTGGAATTTCTGGTGTAGGAGTGACATCCGTAGATATCAGAAGGAACACCAATGGCGAAGGCAGCTTGCTGGGCCTTACCTGACGCTCAGAGACGAAAGCGTGGGGAGCGAACGGGATTAGATACCCCGGTAGTCCACGCCGTAAACGATG
>DAOLHK010000024.1:0-4293 GCA_035329105.1 Candidatus Saccharimonadota bacterium
GGAATTTTACGTTTGTTTTTCGATGCTTTTTTGAATACTTTAGATTTTTTTGTAGCCATTTAAATTTCCTTTTTAGTTGTTTATATCTAGTTTAACATAAGTAATATAAAAATACACTCTATTCATTATCCGTTATAATATCTTCCACAATGCGGCCATGGTTGAGTACCGCGTTGACTCCTGAGTATTTCGGCCCTATAAGCTTGCTCATGAGCCGAGTTTTGGTGAGGATAGCCTTGTCCACCGACACTACTCCAGGTTTGCAGGTCAAACTGCAATCCTCCATAAAATCCATTACCTGTATTTATAGCCCAATTGCCCCCACTCTCGCATGCAGCAACTCTCAGCCATGGTCTAATAATTGGGTCACTTTCGACACTATAATCACGTGTGCAAAGCCATCTACCCGCCTTGGTACCACTGACAACTTTGTATGACCAGCCTGATCCATTGGTGCAATTCCACGATGGCTTGATTTGGGTTTGCACAGGTTGACCATAATTATATCCTACGCTGCACTGACCTTGATTACACCAGATAGTTGCATTTCTGGGAGCGAATATACTATTGATAGTAGCGCTTTCCGCCCCGCTGTCAGAAACTGATCCAGCAGCTAGCTCAGCCGGAGTAAGACTAGCCGATAGTCTTCTATTGTTGGTGCTACCTGCACCGGTATTTGGTGGATTTCCATTACCAGTGTTTGAATTACCTCCACCAGAGCCTGTATTACCAGGCGAAGTAGATACTACATTTATAGTTCTGTTGGTATTGCCGTTAGCTTCACAGTATGGCGAGAAAGTTACTGTACTTCCCGATTTGGTACCAGTAACACTAAATGTATGAGACGCTTGGCTTGAGCTAAGTGCAGGTGAGGCTATCATGAGATTTACTACAGGACCATTTATGGATGTCGGATTTGTAGTAACTGCTTGTCCGTTGATATTGACTGAGATATTGCTAATAGTTTCGCTTCCACTATCTCTATAAATCCTCACATGTACTACACTATCTGTACTCGGCACTGAAGATACACATGTAGAATTTTTGAGTATTTGGAATCGTAAGTTGGGCTTAACTGCAGCATAAGATCTATATATCAATACGATACCAACTAGCGCTACCAATAAGATTACACCGTAAGCAAACCATTTTACATTTGCAGACTTCTTGTTGATTTTGCTACTGGCAACACGAGACTTATTCCTGTTCTTCTTTTTGAGAGGAGCATTCTTCTTGTACTTTGTGCTGCGATTTGTTTTAGACATACAGTTATATTAATTATCTTTAATCTAATACTACTTATGCTAGAAGTCAAGCAAGTGTAAAAAATATGCTGTACTGATATAATATATTTATGAGTCTATCTGTAGGCATTCACAGGACACAATCATACCCTTCAAACTAACATTTAGAATGCCTAAGCCCGATCAAGGTAAGCGAGGATATTCAAGAGAGTTTATCCAGAAATACATTACCCTACGAAGATAACCTGGACACTAATTCTTTTTTATATCGCCACTTAGGGAATAATAGCAAACTCGTAATGATTATCGCCAAAGTCATACTTATAAACGGTCTGAGTGAAATTGCAGGTTGCAATGTAGTTAATGCAGCCACCGTCAGTATGGTAGCAATTGCGTAGAGTGCCCATGATAGAGTATTCTCAGTGTCTGGCCATAAATAGGCTTTCTTTACTATTGGCAGATAACCAATAAAAACTGCCAGTGTGCTCATATAGTCTGCAAGTATCGGGTTTTTAGTAGTAACCCAAACCAATATCGCAATGCCAGCCAAAATAAGACAGGGAACGTCAAAAGCATTGAGACCACCCATGCCATATTTGAGGGATAGGATAAATATTAGAACAGCACTTATAGCAAAGACTATACCTGTCCACTTAGTGGTAGTTGCTCCAGCTGCTATGTAACTGGTAACCCAAACTATCTCAACTACAGACCATATAGCATAACTAGAACGAGAAGGCTTAGTTTTACCCCGAAATATACTTACAATATATGGAATAACAGAGCAGAAGGCTACAACCCCAGCCAGTTGGCCTAATAGTATTTGAGTGGCATGAGTGCTCGTATTCATAACAACTCTGGTATCTTGCTTAGACTTACGTCACCAATATATGTCTGTTCTATAAACTCTTCATAAAACCTTGGGCCATGTTCTTTGGCTCCGTTTAGACAAACTTCTAGGTAGCGCCTTTGGGCTCTGGAGTTAAAATCAAACTTACCGTTATTTTTATCTGCTGAGAAAACAAAACATTTACCAATGCTTTGTTTGGCAACAAAGTCGTACGCAATAGTTTCAATTAGTTTGTAGCCAGATTCTCGTTTGAGTAAGTTATCAAAATAGGTATTGTCTACAATGAATACTATACCGTTAACTTGTGAGTCTTTGTTGGTAGACTTTTGTACATCCAAGGCACAATGTGGGATACCCGCTAAATCCAGGTTTGTCTCAGTAAAACCCTCTGGGTCCCACAGACTGAAGTTTCTAACAAACCCTTTTATATAAGCGGGTTTATTATTATTGGCATTTGGCACCGTTGCTCGCAAAGATTCACAATTAATTAGAGAGCCGTAGCCAAAGATTAATTTACTATTCGATGACTGCATAATAGTGAGCTGACAAACCTTTACACTCCTTCCCAGGATTTTGCTTAATGACTGCCAGCATTTGAGTAAGTAACTTTAATATAGCAGCCAGATGAAAATATAGCTCTGAAAATACCACTGAAGAAACGATTCTAAACTTTTTCTGCACACAAACTACTTTAGGTATATTCTAATTCAACAATTCGTCTATTACTACCCCAACCTTATTACTAACAAGCTGTTGAAGCTCATAGCTGGCAGCATACGAGCACATACCCAAATAGGATGTTATATTGACGCTATCAACGTTTCGGAGCATGCGAGCTTTTGTTTTGTTGCGAAGCACCGTACAGTGTGGCTTCAAAACATAACCAAGAAAATCGATGCCCTGGTTCCAATTCCGAATAATAATTTTATTCGGATGGATTGTTAGATTGAGTTGTGCGCTTAAGAAGTCCCCAACTATTGGCACTAAATCTTCCAGGTACTTTCTGTCCTTGCTTAAGATGACAAAGTCATCACAATATCGAACATAGCATTTTTCTCGTAGGGTTTGTTTGACGTACCAATCCAGCTCGTGGAGATAAATGTTAGCAAATAGCTGACTAGTAAGATTGCCCAAAGGAATACCTCTACCCACCTCAACACTAAAACTTCCTATTATTTCTTCTATCAGATGAGTGGTTGGCTTATCACTCACCTTTCGCTTTAATAGCCCAAGGAGTAGATGGTGGTCAACACTAGCAAAAAACTTACGAATATCCAGCTTCAGAGCATAAATAGTGCGTGAATTACTGTTACTCGCCTGCTGCAACATCGATCTTAATCGGTCAATTGCGGCGTGTGTTCCCTTCCCCTTCCGACACGAGAAACTGTCGTAAATGAATGACGATTCAAACCTCGGCTCTACCACTTGTGTAAGAGCCTGGTGAATCAACCTATCTCGCACGGTTGCCTTATGAATTTTACGCTGTTTGGGGTCAAAGACCGTAAATGGCTTATAACGACTATGCTTGTATTGATCGTGTTTTAGTTGGTACTGTAGATTGAATATGTTTTCTTCTAGCTTCCGCTCAAAAATCTGTACATCTAACTTGCTTCGTTTGCCTCTACGAAATTTATGCCATGCCCGAAAGAGATTATCTGTGGATATTATCATATCGAATAAGCCCGTGTTCAAGTTCCGAGGCTTGGCATGACCTCTATGGCTACCCCCCCCCCCGGCCTTCTCTCGGTTTGGAGAACAGTTTTCTTGATGTTCCGATTATTCATATAATTTACGATCTTTACTCGTCCTTTCACGAACTTGCCTTGAAGTTTCCTAAAAGCCAACGTTACAGCTTGGGCGCAACTATCCAAGAACAGCTGCTGGTTTTACTAGAAGCTATCATCGGTGCTGCCAGTATTAAGCAGAAAGAGCAAAAACTCCGCTACCTACAACACGCCGCCACCAAGGTCGATACGCTACGATTACTCATTCGCCTTTGCAAAGACTGTAAATGTCTTTCAAATAAGCAGTATCTGGAGTTAGAGTCCAAGCTTCACGAAGCGGGCAAAATGCTCGGTGGCTGGATAAAATCCATTAATTAAATGCACAGAGGGTACCGAAGTACCCTCTCTCTAAATGAGCAGTCCCAGACAACCGGAGCGGCAAAGCACCGATTCGAGTAGTCGACCCAAAAGGCGC
>DAOLHK010000025.1:0-3957 GCA_035329105.1 Candidatus Saccharimonadota bacterium
AAATATTCAGGATACTTCAAGCGTCAAGAGATAGAAGCACAAAAGCTTATTGAGAGGCAACATCATACTATTCCTGCTTCACTTGATTATCAGAAGATTTCAGGTCTTAGAAATGAAGCCAAAAAGCGACTAAGTGAGATAAGACCAGAATCTATTGCTCAGGCTTCATTGGTTCAAGGAGTGACCCCAGCCGATTTATCAATAGTCATGGTACATGCCTTTGCTAATAATCAAGTGCAAAATTCTCGATAAAAAACTCGTCTACAATGAAATTGGTTTGATATAATAAACTCTATGTTTGATCTTAATGATTTACTTAAAACCGTTGGATATGTAGGAATATTTGCAATAATTTTCGCAGAATCCGGCCTATTGATAGGGTTTTTCTTACCAGGAGATAGTTTGTTGTTTACTGCAGGTTTCTTGGCCTCACAGGGGTTTTTCAATATAGCAATTCTTTGTCTAGTGACATTTATAGCCGCTGTGCTAGGTGATAATGTAGGTTATCAATTTGGTCGCAAAGCCGGACCTAGATTGTTCAAAAAAGAAAATTCAATGCTTTTTACTAAGGAAAACATAGATAGATCAGAAGCTTTCTACAAAAAACACGGCGGCAAAGCTATCATACTCTCTAGGTTTGTACCGGTAATTCGTACTTTTGCCCCTATAATAGCCGGGGTAGGAAAGATGCACTATCGTAAATTTTTCTTTTACAATGTCACTGGGGCATTGATATGGGCTGTAGGTGTTACGTTACTCGGATATTTCTTGGGACAAGCAATCCCTGATGCTGAGAAATATCTGTTGCCACTCACATTGCTGATAATAGTTGTTACACTGATTCCTTCCTTGGTACATATGGTAAAAGATCAGGAGAGTCGGGCAAAAATTATTCATCATGTCAAGCATATCAAAAGGCATAAATCTAATAAGAAAAAAAAATAAATGCACGAAATCAGCCAGCTACCTAACGGACTTAGAATAGTTACTCGTACAATGACAGAAACAGAAAGTGTTACTGTGAACTTTTTTGTAGGTGCGGGTGGAAGATACGAAGATATGAATACCGAGTATGGAGTATCGCACTTCTTAGAACACCTTCTTTTTAAGGGTACACACAAGAGACCGACTGCCAAACAGATTTCGGAAGAGATCGACTCTGTAGGGGGGTATATCAATGCCTATACAACAGAGGATCATACTAGCTATTATGTAAAATTACCCAAAAATTACTTTGGCCTTGCCTTCAATGTAATGGCTGACATCATGACTGATCCATTGTTTGAGCAATCTCAGATAGATCTCGAGCGCAATGTGATTCTGGAAGAGATGAAGGTATTCAAGGATGATCCTTCGAGATATGTCTTTGACTTTGTCGGTGATTTGTTGTGGCCTCAAGATACTCTTCGTACCAACGTAATAGGCAATGAACAAATAATTAATTTAATGAGTCGAGATACTATCAAAGCTTATTTCAATCAACTCTACTGTATGAATAATATGGTGATATCTGTAGCCGGTAATGTTACACATAGGCAAGTAATAGATATTGCTCTAGAATTACTTGCAAGTAATAACTCCAAAGTATCACGTACCTGGCAGCCTGTAAGGGGGCGAATATCTAAGGAAAAGATTTTTCTAAAGACTGAAGATACCAACCAAGCACATATAGTATTGGCAGGTAGGGCACCAAATATCGATGCCAAAGACGAAGCTGCTATGAAGATATTGTGTACTATCTTGGGGGCTGGATCGAGCTCCAGACTATTTATGAATGTCCGAGAGCTCAAGGCCTTGGCCTATACAGTACATATGGGATATTATAACTTTATTGATAGTGGGAAGTTTGAGATATACGCTGGCGTAAATCACGACAAATTACCCGAGGCATTACAGGCCATCAATGAGGAATTACAAAAGATCCAGCAAGAAGTTGTAGGCCTAAAAGAGCTCAACAAAGCCAAAGAACAAGTGAGAGGGCATTATATAATGGGATTGGAAGGTAATGCTGCGGTTGCTGATATGATGGGTCTGCAGATGATACTAACCGGAAGAGTAAGAACACTACAGGAATCACTACAGAAGATAGACGAAGTTTCTATACAAGACGTACTAGAAGTAGCTCAGTCTTATCTGCACAAAGACTCGGTCAAGCTGGCCATGATAGGCCCATATGAGCAAGACAAGAAACAAGAATTAGAAAAATTAATGGAGATTTAATAAATGAATGAAAAAACTTTAGTAGTAATAAAACCTGATGCAATGCAGAGGGGCATAATGGGCGAGATAATATCTCGTTATGAAAAGGTCGGACTCAAGATAATCGGAGCCAAGATGATCAAAGTACCTAAAGAGCTTGCTGATAAACACTATCCTAAAGATAGAGAGGAATTCATAGTTGGTATGGGTCAAAAGACCCTCAATAGCTACAAAGAGCAGGGATTAGATCCTGTTGAGGAACTTGGTACAGATGACCCCAAAGAGATAGGTCTAAAGATACAGGGATGGTTAGTAGAGTTTATTTCAGAGTCTCCAGTAATGGCCCTAGTCCTCGAAGGTCCTCATGCTATAGATGTTGTGAGAAAGATTACTGGATTCACATTGCCAGCCAAGGCAGACCCAGGTACTATTAGGGGCGATTTCTCATTTGATTCATCGGCTTATGCCAATACAGCTAAGCGCCCGATACGCAATCTTATACATGCATCAGGGGATGCAGAAGAAGCTGAATTTGAAATAAATCTATGGTTTAGCCCAGATGAATTATATGAATACGATGCTATTCACCACAAACATATGACCCAATAATATTGAAATAATTTTAAACTACAGGGTCTATTTTTCCAGCTTGTTGTAAAAGCTGTTTATTAGAATACTTATTTCTATCAATTTTTTTCCAACCAGAATCGATGCCTTCCATCCAAGGACAAACGCTCCTTACCCAACCCAAGTAGTGAGTATTATTTTTGCCATTTGGGTCTGACTTGGAATAATGCAATACTTGGGTGTTATATATCTTCATATTCGGATCTTTGTCGGCTGCTATCCATTGCTCATCGTTTAGATATTCTAACTCAGCACGCATGGCCCACATAAACTCACCATGAGTCACTACTATTACTCGTTTGTCCGCACATTCGCGGTGCAAGGTATCAAAAAAACTCCTTACCCTCATACGTACGTCGGCGATAGATTCACCACCTGGAGGTCTCCAGTATAGTGCATCTATCTCTTTGCGCAAGGCATTATGAGGAAATATCTTCTTGAATTCAGTCAATGGGATAGCGTCTATGTCACCCCAGTCTCGTTCTCTCAGGCGCTGCGATATTCGCCATTCGGCATCCTTTATGTCTAGTAGGCCTGCAGTCTCTCTGGTGCGAATATATGGTGATACATAGTATCTATCAAATTCTTTTGCTATTTCTGCTGATATCCACTCGCCAGTCTTAGTAGCTTGATCCCTGCCGTCATCAGTTAAGCGCCATTGATGCCCAGGTCGCTCTCTAAATTCTGGAGTATAAAAGCTATTATCCCCAAGCTTGGCGGTTTCTACCGCTAGATTGCCTTCGGAGTGCCCGTGTCTTACTAGTATTAAGTCTTTTGGCATTGCCATAGATAGATTATATCAAACATATTTTCTGTACTAATCATCTATATCTTGTACAATTGAAATATGCCCTGGTAGCTCAGTGGATAGAGCGCCGCCGTCCTAAGGCGGGCGTCGGGGGTTCGAATCCCTCCCAGGGTACCACGATAAGACTTTTTTCAATTTTTGACGAACTTTCACGGGCGGCGCTCTGCGCCGCCCAGTGCTTTTGCAGAGGAAACTGAGCTTCTGCCGCCGCGCTTCGGCGGGCGCGGCGGCAGGTGAGCTGGAGGTTCGAGCCGAAGATTTTACGCAGAAACGTACCGGCAGGGATGAATATTACAAATAGTGATTCTCTAAAATTTGGTGGC
>DAOLHK010000026.1:0-2848 GCA_035329105.1 Candidatus Saccharimonadota bacterium
GTAAGGTGGTTGCTTGGTATGATAATGAGTGGGGGTATAGCAATCGACTTGTTGAGATGGTGCAGCTAGTCGGTGGAAATATAAAAAAAGGGGGTTAGAAATGAACGTATATATAGCATCTGATCATGCAGGATTTATCAAAAAGAACGAATTGGCGGAAAAAATTGGTAAAAAATATGAAGTTATTGACTTGGGTCCAAAAGAATTGAATCCAAGTGATGACTATCCTATTTATGCTGAACGAGTTGGTACTGCTGTGGCAGATGATCCAAATAGTTTTGGAATATTGGTGTGTAGAAGCGCTGAAGGTATGGAGATTGCAGCAAATAAGATCGATGGTATTAGGGCTGCATTGGTGTGGAACAAACACATTGCCTACGAGACTCGGCAAGACAACGACAGCAATGTACTGACCCTGCCTTCTGGGGAGTTATCACTAGAGCAAATGTTCGAAATTACTGAGACATTCTTGAATACTCCATTTTCTGGCTTGAAACGACACAAAAGAAGAATCGAAGAGATAAAAGAAATCGAAGAAGAACAATGAAATTAGTACCAGCCATTCTTGCTAAATCCACCGAGGAGTATAGGTCTACTTTGGCTCAAGCCAGAAAGCTTACGGATCGATTTCATATTGATATCATTGATGGTAAGTTTGTCGATAATTTAACTGTGCAACCTCGTGATTTACAAAAGCAGGCTGATAACAAAATGGATATGCATCTTATGGTCGAAGATCTTATTTGGTATGCTCAACAATGCGTCAAGCTCAATCCTCATATTGTAATTGTTCAGCTAGAGTCAAGCGGGGACAAAAGAAAAGCTTTAGAATTTGTGGTCAAAAACGGATTTAGAGCTGGTATATCATTGAATCCTAGTTCACCCATAGATGACATCAAACCTTATTTAGATATCGTTAGTCATATACAAGTCATGGGATATGAATCGGGATTCGCAGGACAAAAACTCAATCGTCAAGTACTAAAGCTACCTGAAGAGATTAGAAAACTTAAGCATGATGTAGAAATAGGTATTGATGGAGGAGTCAATCTCAATACTATTGGTTCGATTACCAAGGCACAGTTTGATGTAATCAATGTCAATTCTTTTATTTTTAATCACGAAGAATTAGACCCAATCAGTGCGTACTCTGCTTTGCTGGAGAAAATATTGTGACCACAAAGGATCTTGAACTTAAAGCTGATGTCATCCGCCAAGACATTTTGAGAATGCTTACTCATGCTGGTAGTGGACATACTGCAGGCCCGTTGGGGATGGCCGATATTTTTACGGCATTATTTTTTGATGATCTGCTTAGCTACAAACCTAAGAAGCCAGATTGGCCACAAAGAGATCGACTAGTCTTGAGTAATGGACATATTAACCCAGTGTTGTATGTTACTATGGCGCATGCAGGTTATTTTCCGCATGCTGAGCTCAAGACATTACGTCAGTTTGGTACTAGACTGCAAGGACATCCAGAGAGAGTCAGGCTACCCGGGATAGAGACTACAAGCGGACCTCTGGGGTCAGGCATAAGCCAAGCAGCAGGTATGGCATATGGCTTACAGATGGATGGTCAAAAACAACAGCATGTTGTATGTGTAACTTCCGACGGAGAACATCAGGAGGGAAATACATGGGAAGCAATAATGTTTGCAGGGAAGTATAGATTACGAAATCTCATGGTATTTGTGGATAGAAACAATATCCAAATCGATGGGTATACTGAAGATGTTATGCCACTTGAGCCATTATCTATGAAATACCAGGCATTTAACTGGCATGTGATCGAAATAAATGGTCACGACTTTGAAGAAATATCAGGAGCATTCAACCAAGCTAAAGCAGTCTTTGAAAAGCCAACAGTCATAATTGCTCATACCATACCGGGTAAGGGTGTTGATTTTATGGAGTTTGATTATCGTTGGCACGGCACTCCTCCCGGTCAGGCAAAAATTGCTGGTGATCCACCACCGCGTGATCAGCTAAATATAGCTATACACGAACTCAGAACTCTTCAGGGTAAAATAAAAAGTGAGCACGAAAAATGAACATCAA
This sequence comes from Candidatus Saccharimonadota bacterium, assembly GCA_035329105.1. GTDB lineage: Bacteria > Patescibacteriota > Saccharimonadia > CAILAD01 > BJGX01 > JAUPVL01. The sequence goes on from DAOLHK010000026.1 coordinate 2,062, forward strand.
TAAAAAGACTAAACTAAGCAGTAAGTTGTTTAAGGATACCATAGTCATCGAACCTATTCGGGGTGGTTTTGGACGAGGACTATTGGAGTCTGGCAATAAGAACTCCAAGGTCGTTGCACTTTGTGCTGATCTCACAGAATCTACTCATATGCAGCCTTTTCGCGAAGCATATCCAGACCGATTTGTAGAAGTTGGAGTTGCTGAGCAAAATCTCGTAACTGTAGCTAGCGGCATGGCTGCAGTAGGAAAAGTTCCATTTGCTACAAGCTATGCTGGTTTTTCTCCCGGCAGAAACTGGGAGCAGATACGCACCACTATTTGTCTAAATGATCGTAACGTAAAAATAGTTGGCTCGCATGCAGGACTATCGGTTGGTCCAGATGGCGCAACCCATCAAATGCTCGAAGACATTGCTCTGATGAGAGTATTACCCAATATGACAGTAGTAGTTCCAGCTGATTCTATTGAAGCTCACAAGGCAACTATGGCGTTGGCCAATACCAAGTCGCCTGCATATTTGAGATTGGCAAGAGAAGGTACTGCAATTATTACTACTCCAGAATCGCCATTTAGTATTGGTAAAGCCCAAGTCCTTTGTGAGGGAGATGATATCACGATAGTAGCTTGTGGCCCAATGGTGTATGAATCGCTTAAGGCAGCATTGATATTGAAACACCACTCAATCTCTGCGGAAGTAATCAATTGCTCTACTATCAAACCATTAGACTCTAGTACTATTATCTCAAGTATCAAAAAAACCCGCCGAGTCATGACCGTAGAAGAAGCT
>DAOLHK010000027.1:0-2563 GCA_035329105.1 Candidatus Saccharimonadota bacterium
TCACCCAAAAATTCTGCATGTATCCAATATATATTGAACACACGTAAATCCAAACCATAAGCATATTGGGCTAGTGTTTAAACTTGAAAGATACTCAAATTTTTCAGATACAGTATAATAATCTTGTATGATAAGAAAAATAGTAATAATTCATGGTTGGAAAGACAATCCCAACAAGGGTTGGTTGGGCTGGTTGGCTGATAAGCTCAGAAGTGAAGGCTATGAGGTAATAAATCCTCAGATGCCTCGTGATACCATTCCTGATATAGACGATTGGGTAGAAATAGTAAATGATTTAGTAGGTGAACTAGATAGATATACAATACTGATTGGTCATTCTTTAGGAACATTTGTATTACTCAGATATCTAGAAAGATATAAAGGATTAGACAAGGCTTTGGCTTTAGTGCTTATAGCAGGATTTCTCAATCCGAAAATAGATAGTGCTAATAAATATTTTTTGCCTACCCCGGATCTACAAAAGATAAAATCACATCTAGATAATATTATTCATATATATTCCGATGATGATATGATGGTAGCGAAAGAAAGAAGTATTGAGCTAGCCGATAAGCTCGGTGGCAAAAAGATACAGCTAGAAGGCAAGGGTCACTTTACCGCCCGAGAAATGTCTAAGTTTCCAGAATTATTGGATATCATTAATAAAATCTAAACATTATGAATGAAGTAGATCAAATCAAAGATAGACTCGATATAGTAGAGGTGATAGCTGCTTATGTGCCCTTAAAACAAGCTGGTAGCAACTGGAAAGGACTTAGTCCCTTCAAGACAGAAAAGACCCCGAGCTTTATGGTGAGCTCTGAGAAAGGCATCTGGCACGACTTTAGCTCTGGACAAGGCGGTGATGTGTTTTCATTTGTGATGTTGATGGAAGGTATTGAGTTTCGAGAAGCACTCGAGATGCTCGCCAAGCGTGCTGGAGTAGAACTCAAGCCTAGGAGTAGTCATTCCAAAAAAGAATCGGAGTCCAAAAACAGTATTTATGATGCAGTAGATATGGCTATGAAATTTTATCATCTTGAGCTTTCTAAGAATCCTAAAGCACTTGATTACGTAGCCAAGCAAAGGGGTCTCAAAAAAGAGATTATTCAAAAATATCGTATCGGATATAGTCCAGATGATTGGAGCAAATTGAGCAATTATTTGAAGAGCAAAGGATACGACAATCAACTGTTGATTTCGGCCGGACTTGCCAAGAGCAAGAAGGATAGAGACAGTGTATATGATGTATTTAGAAACAGGATAATGTTTCCGGTGTTTGATACTCAAAAAAGAGCAATAGGGTTCTCGGCCAGGGCATTGGATGAATCTGAGAATGCCAAATATATCAACACGCCTGAAACACCGATATATCATAAGAGCTCAGCTATCTATGGTCTAGCTCAGGCCAAGGATGGAATTCGCAAGCTCGACGAGGTGATATTGGTAGAGGGTAATATGGACGTATTGGCACTGGCCAACAATGGTTATTTCAATGCTGTTGCGGCCTCTGGCACCGCAATTACTATAGAGCAACTACGTATATTGTCTAGACTGACCAAGAATATCAAGCTGTGTTTTGATGCTGATTCGGCTGGAGAGAAAGCTACTGCTCGTGCACTTGAGATAGCAAGTACCTTGGATATCAAGCTAATGGTAATAGTACTCGATGATGTCAAAGATCCCGACGAACTGCTTGCCAAAGACAAGAAAGCATGGGAAAAGCATGTAGCAAATGCTATGTATGCACCTGATTATATATTTTCAATTGCTAGTCAAAAATATGATACAAACTCAGCATATGGCAAGAAGCAGTTTGCCGCATTTACATTACCCACTATTATTAGCCTTAGTGACGAGATAGAAGTCCATCACTATGCCAAGCTTCTAGCTCAAACTATTGATGTACCAGAAGAGTCTATACTCACCAAGATCAACTCCTCCAAAGACAAGAAGCCTGTCACAGTTGTCAGCGAATCGACGTTAGAAGGTCCGAAACCAACTCAAAAACCCAAAAGAGTACTATCTCAACAGGAGAAGATAGAAAGAATTGTCTTGGAGCTGATGCTAAATAATATGGCCGCCAGAGATGCTCTGGAAGATATTGATTACGATGAGATATCACAATTGCACAGAGATATCTTCAAAGCATTGGGCAATCATCCCAAATATGATTCTGTCCAACTTGCAAAATTATTGCCAAAATTATCTGATTATGTTAAGATACTTTCATTACGGGGAGAACAAGTGTATTCTGATATAACAGAACACGACGCACGGCTCGAAGCCTTTACCCAAATCCATCGACTAAATAAAATTAGCAAAGAAAAATCCAAACGCCAGCTCACCAGAGCAATAGCCCAAGCCGAATCAAATAAAGACTATGCAACAGCCAATAGATTGTTAAAAACGTATCAAGCCCTAATAAACGAGGAGTAATTTTAATGCCCAAAAAAGCCAAACCCGCACCTACCGAAGAAGAACAACATTTACAAAAAGCCATTGAGAAGCTTGTAGCCAAAGGTCGTCAGAAAGGTTTTGTAACCCAACAAGAAATACTCTC